>DATFZR010000541.1:0-5785 GCA_035314265.1 Candidatus Acidiferrales bacterium | reverse complement strand
AACGGGTAGATCTCTTCGCCCCGGCCTACGCCCAGCGCCCGGCCACCCAGAAGGAAGAACGGAACGTCAGAGCCTAGCTCGGCGGCGATGCGAAAACGCTCTTCGGGCGGGAGGTGGCGCCCCGCTAGTAGCTCAACGCCGGCCAACGCCATGGCTGCGTCGCTCGACCCGCCGCCCAGTCCGCGTCCGACCGGGATGCACTTTTCCAGCCGGACGCGCACGCCGGCGCTGAGCCGGAGCGCACGCCGCGCTGCGGCGACCGCGCGCCACACCAGGTTCTCCCGCCCGGTGGGCAGCGCCGGGTCGTCGCATTCAAACAGGATTCCGGCGCGGCTGCCGCGTGGGAGGAGCGACATCTCCAGCGTGTCGTGTAGTCCAATCGTCTGGAAAATCGTGCGCAGCTCGTGATAGCCGTCCGCGCGGCGTCCGAGCACGTGCAGGCACAGATTGATTTTCGCGAAGGCGGGGAGGCGCACGTGTTTCATGGCGGGTTCACGGCGAGCCGCGTCAGGGTTTCGCGGAAGGGGCGCCCGTTTGCGCCATCTCGTGCTTCAACTGGCTGACCTTCTTGTCGAGCCCGGCCACCTGTTCCGATTCATAATCGGCGGGGGTGACTTCTTTCCAGAAAGCCTGGGCCTTGGTCCATTCGGCGAGCGCCTGGGTGGGGCGGCCCATCTTGTAATAGACCTCGCCGAGATGCTCGCGAACTGTGGGATCGTGCTGGTCGCGCGCCACGGCCTTCTCGAGATTGGTGCGCGCCTGCTCGAGTTTCCCCTGCTTGAAGCAGGCCCAGCCCATGCTGTCCAGGAACGCTCCGTTGTAGGGCTCCTCGGCGAGCGCCCTCTGGATGAGGGCTACGGCCTCGTCCAGCCGGACCCCACGGTCGGCCAGCATGTAGCCGTAATAGTTGAGCGTGGAGCTTTCGTGCGGCTCGGCGGCGAGCACGCGCTTGAACTGCTCTTCCGCTTCGTCGAATTTCTTCTGGCGCTCGGCAATCGCGCCGCGCAGGAACCAGACCATCACCTTGTTGCCCTGGCGGCCCGCCAGTTTCTCGGCGTCCAGCGCGGCCTGCTCCGCTTCGTGGAACTTGTGCCCGCGCTCGTAAACCTGCGCCAGGGTCATGTAGAGCTCGAAATCTTTGGGCGATTCTTTCAACAATCCCTGGATCAGGGCGGCGCCGCCGGGCGTATCGCCCTTTTCTGAGAGAAGCAGGGCGCGCGTCATGACGAACGAGCGGTCGTCCGGATAGGCGGCAATGGCCTTCTGGGATTCCTCGAGGGCCTTGGCGAGCTGGCGGTTCATCCGGTAGGTGTCAATGATCAATTCGGTGGCGCGCTTCTCCTGATCGGGGCCGAGCGAGCGCAATTCCTCGAAGGTTTCGAGGGCCGCGGGATAATTCTCGACTTCGCGGAACAGGGCGCCGAGCTGTTCGTACAGGATGGCCATGGTGGAGGCGCGCTCCGTGCCGCGTGCCGCGGCCACCGCATCGCTGAGCACGCGGATGGCATCGTCGAAGCGTCCTTGCGCGCGGTAGGTGAGCGCTTCGTTGTAAATCACTTCGAGGCTGCCCGGGGCGTCCTGCTTGGCGCGCAGCAGGGACTGCTCCGCCTTGTCGAGCTGGCCCAGCCGCCGGTAAATCAGCGCCAGCCGCAGGAAATGCTGGGGATCGTTCGGCTCGATCTCCGTGAGCCGCAGATACTGTTCGAGGGCGCCGTCGTATTTCTCTTCGAGCAGGAGAGCCTCGCCCAAACATTTGCGGGCCGGCCCGTTGTCTCCCTGGAGCTTCACGGCCGTGCGGCACGCGGCTTCTGACGACGGATAGTCGTGCATCTTCGAGTAGGCTTCACCCAGCATGGTGGACCATTCGGGGGTGGTGGCTTTCTTCGCTACCGGCTCGAGCAGGGCCACGGCCTCGGTGGGACGATCGGCATCGAGGAGCAGCAGCGCCAACTGGCGCAGAGCCCGCTCGTCATCGGGCGTAGCTTTGAGCAGGGCGCGCAGAACCGGCTCCGCCTTGTCGTCCTGCTGGGCCAGCCGGTAGAGGCGGGCCAGCCAGAGCGCGGACTCCAGGTCTGTGGGGTCCAGGCGGACGATCTCGCGATACTGCTCGATGGCCTGGTTCACAACTTCTTTCTGCGGCTCGGCGGAATCCACGTCGCCCAGCGAGCGGACGTAGATGCGCGCGAGGATACGGCGGGCCGGCAGGTTTGCGGGATCCTGCTTCAGCACGCCTTCCGCCTCTGCGATGGCTTCGGGAATGCGGCCGGCGCGCGCATAGGCTTCCGCGAGGCGCTCGCCGATCACGGCAGAGTGGGAATCGAGCTCGTAGGCGCGTTTGTAGGCGGTGATGGCGCGTCCCGCGTATTCCGGGCGGCCGGAGAATTCGTACTGCTCCTCGTACATGCGGCCAATGGTGAATTGGTAGTAGGCCTCGCCGCGGCGGTCCACTTCTGACTGCGGCGGAGCGGGCGCGTTTTGCGCGGCGGCCGGCGGAGCGCTTTCTCCCGGCGCAGGCTGCGGGGAGGATGCGGCCGGAGGGGCTGGGGCCTGACGGGCCGATAGGGTGACCGGCCACAGGAACGCTACCGAGACGACGTAGACCAGCTTTTTGCGATCAAACATAAACCGACATTATCCTATACGCCTGCGCTTGCTCCAACATGTGGTGCTGCGATGCGACCCCTGCTTGGATGCGGCGAGCCCCTGGAAACGGTCGCCTGACGGTCGCCGGCAGAATGTCTTTCCTGCCAGCTAGTGCCGGAAGTGCCTGACGCCGGTAAACACCATGGCCATTGCGGCCTTTTCCGCCGCCTCAATCACCTCTGGGTCGCGCACAGACCCGCCCGGCTGAATCACCGCGGTCGCGCCGGCGCGGCCGGCCTCTTCCACTCCGTCGGGGAACGGGAAAAAGGCGTCGGAGGCTACCACACTTCCCTTCAGCGGCTTCTGCGCCTTCATCACAGCGAGCTTGACCGAATCCACGCGGCTCATTTGTCCCGCGCCGATGCCGAGCGTCTGGCCTTCGGTGGCAAATACGATGGCGTTGGACTTGACGTGCTTGGCCACCTTCCAGGCAAACAGCAACGCGCGCACTTCCGCCTCCGTGGGAGCGCGCTTCGTAGCGGTTTTCAGGTCCGTGGGAGACAGCTCGTGCGTATCCGGCTGCTGCACCAGGACGCCGCCGGAAATCTGTTTCAGCTCGAAAGGAGACGCGTCGTCTGCTTTGGGCATTTCCATCAGGCGCAGGTTCTTCTTGCCGGCCAGGGCTTCACGCGCCGCGGCTTCGTAGCCCGGGGCCACCACGCATTCGACGAAGAGCTTGGAGAGTTCGGCGGCGGTGGCGCCGTCGAGGGGCCGGTTGAAGGCCACCACGGCGCCGAACGCGGAAACGGGGTCGCACTCGAAGGCGTGAACGTAGGCATCGCGCAGGGATTCATTCTCGGCTGTGCCGCAGGGATTGTTGTGTTTGATGATGACGGCGGCGGGCCGCTCGAACTCTTTCGCGAGTTTCCAGGCTGCATCCAGGTCCACCAGATTGTTGTAGGAGAGCTCCTTTCCCTGGAGCTGCTGCGCCCAGGCCAGGCCCGCGGGGGGCCGGCCCTGGGAAACGTAGAGCGCGGCAGCCTGATGGGGATTTTCTCCGTAGCGCATTTCCTGGCGGCGAATCAGTCCGGCGTGCATGCGCTCCGGCAGGACGGGCCATGGACCCAACTCGACTCTAGAAGCGCCCTGCGAATCGCTGGCGCCCAGACGTTCGAGCGCCATGGTGATCATGCCGTCGTAGCGCGAGGTGACGGCGTAGACTTTGCGCGCGAGGCGCAGGCGCGTGGCCAGGCTCAATTCGCCTTTGGCGGCGATTTCGGCACCGACCTCCGCGTAATCTGCGGGGTCGCAGACCACGCCCACACTTTCGAAGTTTTTTGCGGCGGAGCGCAGCATCGCCGGGCCGCCGATGTCGATGTTCTCGATCAATTCTTCCGCCGTGAGCCCGGGCTTCGCGGCCGTGGCTTCGAAGGGATACAGATTGACGACGACCAGATCGATCGGCGCGATGCCGTGGCGGGCGGCCTCGTCGCGGTCCGCGGCCAGGCCGCGGCGGAAGAGAATGCCACCGTGAATCTTGGGATGCAGAGTCTTTACGCGTCCGCCGAGCATCTCCGGCCAGCCGGTGAGTTCGGCCACGTCGCGCACGGCCAGGCCCGCGTCGCGCAGCAGCTTTGCGGTGCCACCCGTGGAGAGCAATTCGACGCCTGCGTTTGCGAGCTGCCGGGCAAAGTCCACCGCGCCTGTTTTGTCGAAGACGCTCACGACCGCCCGCTGGATCGCCATCCGGCCCTCCCGTGCGCGGCGCTCACGAGGGCGCCGCCAAAAGACTCCACATTCTACGCGCCGGGGCGGCGTCCACGAAACGAGGGAATCTGGGGGATTGGGAAGTCTAGGAAAGGCTTAGGGAAGGCCCACGGTCAGAAGAGCGCTGACCGTGGCTACCAGGGCTACGTCTTTACGCGGGCCTTCAGCTTGATCTGGCCGTTTTCAATCTGCACGGCGTACTCGACGGCGTCGCATTTCGCCTGCTGTTTGAGCTGGGCCGTCTTCTGGCGGACAAAAGAGGTGAAATTCTCGAGTGTCAACGCGTCCGTCTTCTCTCCGGCGCTCTTCTTCGCTTCCAGCAGGACGTTATAGAGGTCGCTCACCTTCTCGCGTTCGCGGTCGGGATCGGAACAGGCTACCACGTAGCCGCCAGGCTCCCCTACCAATTCAGTAGCGCTGCGCCTGGGTGCCGCGGGCGGACGGGCGGAGGCCGCGGGGCTGGCTGCCACCGGCTGCTGGGCAGGTTCGGGGACCGGAGGCTTGACCAGCGGGCCGGTCGAGCGCGCCCTTTCCGCCTCGATGGCGCGGGCCGCAGCGCCGAAGTGCCGCTGTACCAGGCCCTCTTCTCGTGCCTTCATGCGCTTTCGGAAGATGTCCTGATATTTCGCATAGGTCTGCGCGAGGTTGTTGTAGCGGAAGCGCTGGCCATAGGACATATCGGCGCCGCGCTCGGAGTAGCGCTTGACCATCTGCTCGATGCGCCAAATGGTGTCGTTGGGAGGACGCGGGCGTCCGCCGCCAAAGTACTGTTCGTACTCGATCTTTAGATTTCGGATGTCGCGTTCGAGCTGACCCAGCTCTTCGTCAATCTTATCCATAAGTGCTGGCGGGTAGGCATCCCCATCCTAGGGCCTGCGGCTGGCAAGGTCAATCGCCGTGCCAGCCAGGAACGCGCAGAAGGCACCCGTTGCGCCCTCGGAGTTGCCTGTGCTGCAATGGACTTCTGATGCCCAGCCGGGAACACGATTCAGGCGCGTTCTTGCGCCGTCTGCCCTCTGTGGACGAGCTGCTGCGCCGTCCGGGGCTCGAAGAGCTGGCCGCGCGCGGGAGCCGCGCGATCGTGGTGGAGGCTGCGCGGGCCGTGCTGGACCGCCTGCGGGGGGAGATCTCCCGCGGCGACGTGCGGGACGGAACGGCTCTAACCGCGGAGGCCCTCGAGACGGCTGTGCGGGACGAAGTTGCCCTCGACACTTCCCTTTCGCTTCGCGCCGTGATCAACGCTACCGGCGTGGTGCTGCACACGAACCTGGGCCGCGCGCCCATCGGCGCTGCCGCGCTGGCACATTTGACTGCGGTCTCCGGGGGTTACTCCAACCTGGAATACGACCTCGCGGCCGGCGGCCGGGGCAAGCGCGACGTGCACACGGCGCGCGTGCTGGCCCGCGTGCTCGGCGCAGAGGGGGCGCTGGTGGTG
>DATFZR010000540.1:0-6842 GCA_035314265.1 Candidatus Acidiferrales bacterium | reverse complement strand
TGCGGAGCAACGAAAGTTGGTCCGTGCCCTTGCGGAAGCCGAGAGCAACCGATAGGAGAGCAGCAAATGCCGAAGAAAAAGGTGAACATCTTCAAGGAACTCAAGGAAGCCCTGGAAAACGTTCGCGACTTCCGCGAAGGGAAGCGGTTGGACCTCCGCGTCACGGCATTTCCTCCCGCGCCCAAGCCGATGCGACCGGCGGAGATTCGCGAGATTCGTGAAGCTCTGGACGCGAGCCAGGCTTTGTTCGCACACTATCTCAACGTGAGCGCGAACGCCGTCCGAAGCTGGGAACAGGGAGTGCGGCGGCCGCGAAATGCCACGCTTAAGCTGCTCACTATTGCGAAAAAACAGCCGCGCATTCTTCTGCAGGCATAGCTCTCATGCCGAGCCGAGCACTCGCCGACTTTTCCGTCGTGATCCTGGCCGCAGGCAAGGGAACGCGCCTGCGCTCGTCGCTCGCGAAAGTGCTGCATCGCGCCGGCGGGCGCACGCTCGTGGAACATGCGGTGCGCGCCTGCCTGCCTCTTCGTGCCCGCCAAACGGTTGTGATCGTGGGCCATCAGGCGGAGGCGGTGAGCGCGTGCGTTACGCCGCTGGGAGCGGAGTCTGTTCTCCAGGAGCCGCAGAACGGCACGGGGCATGCCCTTCGTGTGGCCAAACGAAAGCTCGACCGGCGCGCGAAGTACGCGATCGTTCTGCCGGGCGACGCGCCGCTGATCCGCACGGAAACGCTGGAGCGGCTGGCGCGCGCGCATCTGGCCAGCGGCGCAGCGGCCACGGTACTGACCGCCATGCTCGCCGATCCGGCCGGATACGGGCGCATCGTGCGCAAATCCGACAACAGCGTCGCGGCAATCGTGGAGGATAAAGCGGCCGCGCCGGAGCAGCGCGCCATCCAGGAAATCAATTCGAGTCTCTACGTCTTTACGCTCGAAGCTCTCTGGCCCTGCCTGGACGCTCTTCGCCCGGATAATACGCATCGCGAGCTCTACCTGACCGACGCCGTCGCTCTGCTGAACGTGCGTGGCGGGCGCGTGCTGGCCGAAGTGGCTGCGGACGCGCAGGAAGTGCTGGGCTGCAATACGCGCATGGAGCTGGCTGAAGTGGACCGCATCTTCCGCGACCGCAAACGCCGCGCGCTGATGGACGCGGGCGTGAGCATTTTCCTGCCGGAGACGGTGCTGATCGATCCCGACGTGCGCATCGGCCCGGATACCGTGATCGAGCCGTGCGTGCACCTGCTGGGCGCGACGCGCATCGGCGCCAATTGCACGGTTCGTACGGGAAGCGTGCTGCGGGATATGACGCTCGACGACGGCGCAACAGTGCTGGAGCACTGCGTGATGACGGATAGCCGCATCCGCGGCGGCGCCGTGGTCGGCCCATTCTCGCGGCTGCGTCCCGGGGCGGACATCGGCCCCAAGGCGCACATCGGCAACTTTGTGGAGGTGAAGAAGAGCCGCCTCGCAGAAGGGGTGAAGGCGCAGCACCTGAGCTACATCGGCGACGCCACGATCGGCCGAGGAACGAATATCGGTGCGGGAACGATCACCTGCAACTACGACGGCGTGGCGAAGTACCGCACGACCATCGGCGCGCAGGTTTTTATCGGCAGCGATACGGCGCTGGTCGCGCCCGTGCGCGTGGGCGACCGCGCGTATGTGGCCGCCGGTTCGACGATCACGGAGAATGTGCCCGCGGATGGGTTGGGAATTGCGCGCGGGCGTCAGGTGAATAAAGCCGGCTGGGCCACGGCACGCCGCCGCGAAATCGGGGCCAAGGCCGCGCCAAAACGTTCCACGCGAAAGCCGGTTCGGCGTTCCCGGCGGGTTGGGAAGAAACTGCGGCGCTGATAGGTTTTCGATAGAAAACCAAACGGGAAAGAAGGACCGCGAAGCGAGCTTCGCTGGGATGAGCGGGGGGCAAGCCCCCGCACTCCAAAGCTTTGGCGCCCGTGTTAGAATTGTTCTTGGGGGATCCCACATGAAATTCGGCGTCGTCGTGTTTCCGGGCTCCAACTGCGACCACGATACGCACCACGCGCTGGGCGCTGTTCTGGGCCGCCCCGTGGATTTCATCTGGCACCAATCGGAAGACGTCGCCGGCTTTGACGCCATCATCCTCCCAGGCGGCTTTGCCTACGGCGACTATCTGCGTACGGGCGCCATCGCCCGGTTTTCTCCGGTGATGCGCGCGATCACGAAATTCGCGCGCGCGGGTGGGCTGGTTCTGGGCGTTTGCAACGGCTTCCAGGTTCTTCTTGAAAGCGGCCTGCTGCCGGGCGCGGTGTTGCGCAACGCCGGCCTGCGCTTCGTGTGCAGCCAGGTGCACATCCGCGTGGAGCAAACAGACACACCGTTCACCTGCGCGGCGCATCCCGGCCAGGTGCTGAAGATTCCCATCGCGCACTCCGACGGCAACTACTTTTGCGACGAAGCGACGCTGCGCGAACTCGAACGCAACGGCCAGATCCTGTTCCGCTATGTGACTCTCGACGGCCGCGCTGAACTCGAGGGGAACCCGAATGGCGCGCTCGCCAACATCGCCGGTGTGATCAATCGCGAGCGGAACGTTGCCGGGCTGATGCCGCATCCGGAGCGCGCGGCAGAATCGTCGCTCGGCTCCGAGGATGGGCTGGTGATCCTGCGCTCGATGATTGAGACTCTCACGCGGCGCGGGGCGGCGCCTGCGGCTGTCGCGGAGCGGGTCTCCGCGTGAGGCCTGGTGACGCGGGCTTCCAACCAAAGGCCGGCTGGAAGCCGGCGCTACATGCTCGAAACTGAAATCAAAGTCACTCCGGCGATTGCGGCGGAACACGGCCTCACGGCCGAAGAATATGCGCGCGTGCAGCGCATCCTGGGCCGCGATCCCAACATCACGGAACTTGGTATTTTTTCCGTGATGTGGAGCGAGCACTGCTCCTACAAATCGAGCAAAGTGCATCTGAAGCGCCTGCCCACAAAGGGTCCACAGGTTGTGCAGGGCCCGGGAGAAAACGCCGGCGTCGTGGACATCGGCGGCGGCTGGGTGGCTGCCTTCAAAATCGAGTCGCACAACCATCCCAGCTTCGTCGAGCCGTTCCAGGGCGCGGCCACGGGCGTGGGCGGAATCCTGCGGGATATTTTCACGATGGGCGCGCGGCCGATTGCGGTGCTCGATTCGCTGCGCTTCGGGCCCGTCACCGAGGGCTCCGGCGCCACACCGGAAGAAGTGGCGCGCAACCGGCGCATCGTGGACGGCGTGGTGCGCGGCATCGGCTTCTACGGCAACTGTTTCGGCGTGCCCAACGTGGGCGGCGAAGTGGCGTTTGAGCCCTGCTACTCCGCGAACCCGCTGGTGAACGCGCTCGCCCTGGGAATTGCGCGCCGCGAAGAACTGTTTTTCGCCCGCGCCCGCGGCGAGGGCAACCCGGTGATCTACGTGGGCGCGAAGACGGGACGCGACGGCATCCACGGCGCTTCGCTGCTGGCTTCGGCGGAATTTACGGAAGAATCGCAGCAGAAGCGTCCCAACGTTCAGGTGGGCGACCCCTTCCTGGAAAAACTTCTGCTCGAAGCCTGCCTCGAAGCGATGCATACCGGCGCCGTCGTGGCCATTCAGGATATGGGCGCCGCCGGCCTCACCTGCTCCACGTGCGAGATGGCCTCGCGCGGGGCGACGGGAATCGAAATCGACCTGGCGCGTGTGCCGCAGCGCGAAACCGGCATGACGCCGTACGAGATCATGCTGAGCGAGTCGCAGGAGCGCATGCTGCTCGTCGCCGAGCGCGGGCGCGAAGAAGAGGTTCTTCGCGTATTCCGCAAATGGGAGCTGGACGCTGTGGTCGTCGGCGAAGTGACTTCCGGCGGCCTGCTGCGCGTGCTGGATCACGGCCGCCTGGTGGCGGAAATTCCGGCGCACCCGCTGGCCGAGGAAGGACCTGTGTACAACCGGCCGCTGGCCGCACCCGTGCGCCCGGCGGGCGAAGGAGCGCTCGTCACGTTTGCGCCGGAAGCCGCGGATCTCACGGCAAACTTCTCGAAACTGCTGGCCGCGCCAGCCATCGCTTCAAAGCGCTGGATCGTGCAGCAATACGATCACATGGTGCGCACGAATACCGTGGTTGCTCCGGGCGCGGGCGATGCCGCCGTGGTGCGCGTGAAGGAAACGGGCCGCGCGCTGGCCCTGGCCGTGGACGGCAACGGCCGCTGGTGTCATTTGGATCCCCGGCTGGGCGCGATGCATGCCGTGGCGGAGGCGGCGCGCAACGTGGCTTGCGTGGGCGCGCGCCCGCTGGCGGCCACAAACTGCCTCAACTTCGGCAATCCGGAGAAGCCGGAAATCATGTGGCAATTCAGCCAGGTGATTGACGGCCTGAGCGAAGCTTGCGGCGCGCTGGGCGTGCCCATCACCGGCGGCAATGTGAGCTTTTACAACGAGACGCTCGGCCGCGGGATTTATCCCACGCCGACGATTGGCGTGCTGGGCCTGCTGGACGATGATTCGCGCTCGCTCAGCATGGGTTTTCGCGCCGCGGGCGACCTGATTCTGCTGCTCGACGGCTCGAAGGCCGCGGCGGACGAAGCGGTGCTGCGCCGCGAATTTTCTTCGAGCGAATATGCGCGCACGATCCACGGAATCGTGGCGGGCGCGCCGCCGGCGATCGACCTGGCCGCGGAGAAGCGGCTGATGGACGCGCTGGCGGCCATGGCGGCGGAAGGCCTGCTGCGCTCCGCGCACGATCTGAGCGACGGCGGGCTGGCCGTGGCGCTGGCGGAAAGCGGTTTCGCATCGTTCTTCGCAACGGACTGGCTGGGCGCAGACGTGGAGCTGGGCGGCGCCGGGCCGGCCGAGTGGGCGCTCTTCAACGAACGCGGCGCCCGCGCCGTGGTCACAGCGGCGACCGGGCAACTTGCCGCGATAGAGCGTTATGCTGCAAAATACGAGTTGGGACTTCGCGCGCTCGGCAGCGTCACTCAGGGGACATTCCGAATCAGGTATAATGGCAGAGAGGTTGTGGCTCGACCGGTGGTTTCCCTGCACGCAGGCTGGGCAAATTCGCTGGAAAGCGCGTTGGCGGTCCGCTGAGCTTCGATTTGTATAGCGATGTGCATTCACGAGATGACCGCCTGCATGACCACTGCGGGGTCGTCGGAGTTTATGGCCACCCCGAGGCCGGCAAACTCGCTTACCTGAGCCTTTACTCGCTGCAGCACCGCGGGCAGGAATCCGCCGGCATCACTTCCACGAACGGCAACGACCTCTTCAGCCACCGGCGCATGGGCGCGGTCTCCGAGATTTTTACCGGCGACGTTCTGGCGCGGCTGCCCGGCGACGCGGCCATGGGCCACACGCGCTACTCAACGGCCGGCGATACTTCGCTGAATAACGCGCAGCCGATCGTCACCGACTGCAACCGCGGCAAGCTGGCCGTGGCTCACAACGGCAACCTGACGAACGCCAACGAGCTGCGCCGGAAGCTGGAGCACAAAGGCTCCATTTTCCAGACCACCAGCGACACGGAAGTGATCGTGCACCTAGCCGCGCGCAGCGCCGCGCGCAATCTGCCCGGCGCGCTGGCCGACGCGCTCCACCAGGTGGAGGGCGCGTATTCCCTGGTGCTGCTCACGCGCGACGAGCTGTACGCGATCCGCGACCCGCGCGGCTTTCGGCCGCTCGCTCTGGGCAGAATTGATAACGCGTGGGTGGTTGCATCGGAAACGTGCGCTTTCGATCTGATCGGCGCCGAATACGTGCGCGACATCGAGCCGGGAGAAATGCTGCGCATCAGCCGCGGCGGACACGAGTCCATTCACTTTGCCGCGGCAAAGCCCTACCAGCACTGCATCTTCGAGCACGTCTACTTTGCGCGCCCGGACAGCCTGGTCTTCGGCCGCTCCGTGCATTTGAGCCGCGAGAGGCTGGGCCGCTGGCTGGCCAAGGAACATCCGGTGCAGGCGGACATGGTGGTGCCCGTTCCCGATTCGGGCGTGCCCGCGGCCATCGGCTATGCGCTCGAGTCGGGCATCCCTTTCCAGATGGCGCTCATCCGAAATCATTACGTGGGCCGCACCTTCATTGAACCGCGTCAAGCCATCCGGGACTTTGGCGTGAAGCTGAAGCTGAATCCGGTGCGCCGGCTGCTGGAAGGAAAGAGCGTGGTGCTGGTGGATGACTCCATCGTGCGCGGCACCACCAGCAAGAAAATCGTGCGCATGGTGCGCGAGGCGGGCGCGGTGGAAGTGCATGTGCGCGTCAGTTGCCCTCCCACGATTTCTCCCTGCTATTACGGGGTGGATACGCCCACGCGCGAAGAGCTGATCGGCTCGCAGCATTCCGTGGAAGAAATCCGCCAGTACATCGGCGCGGACTCGCTCGGCTATTTGTCTCTCGAGCACCTGCGCGATGCGGTGGGCGACACGGAAGGGAAGTTCTGTACGTCCTGTTATACGGGCGTATATCCAACCGAACTCGTGCAACTGGAGGTAGAGACGGGCCGTGGCTGCCAGTAAGAATCCGCCGACTCCGGAAACGCTGGACGCGCGCGCGCGATGGCTGCGCGAGCTGCGCGGCTGGCTGTGGGTGGCGCTCGTGTTCCTGTTCGTCCAGGGAACGCTGGTGCAGGCGCGGGTGATTCCTTCGGAGTCCATGGTAAAGACGCTGGTGATCGGCGACCACGTGCTGGTAAGCCGTTTCGGCTACGACGCGGAGGTCCCCTTTACCTCGCATCACGTGAGCCTGTGGCGCGACCCGCAACGGCAGCAGGTGATCGTGTTTCATTCGCCGCTGCCCGGGCATCCTGACCTGGTGAAGCGCGTGATCGGCATGCCCGGCGACCGCCTGGAAATCCGCGGCGGAGC
>DATFZR010000539.1:0-3239 GCA_035314265.1 Candidatus Acidiferrales bacterium | reverse complement strand
CCGCGCCGCGCCGCTCTGGGCATCGCCGCCGCGGTCAGCAAACCCATCCGCGAATCGGCGCTGTTCGACGCCATTGAGACGGCCCTCCAGGCTCCCGCCGCCGGCGGTCCGCAGCGCGTTTCCTCCGCCGCTGTTCGGCCTGCCCCCGCGCCCTCGCAGCCGCTCCGCATTCTGTTGATTGAAGATAATCCGGTGAATCAGGTGGTCACCCGCCGGCTGCTCGAACGCGAGGGCCACACGGTGTTCGTTGCGGAAAATGGATTGCGAGGCCTCGAAGCGGTCAGCCGCGAATCCTTCGACGCCATCCTCATGGACGTTCAGATGCCCGGCATGGACGGCATCGAAACCACTAAGGCCATTCGCTCCCGCGAACGCCCAGGCGCGCATCGCATTCCCATCGTCGCATTCACAGCCCATGCCATGAAGGAAGACCGTGACCGCTGCATGGCGGCCGGCATGGACGCCTACCTGGCCAAACCCGTGGAAACCTCCGCCATGCTCGAAGCCCTGGAAAATGCCGTGGCCGCCTCCCGCGAGCATGCCGCTTCTTGGGTGGCCTCCCATGCGGCCGCGGTTCCCCAGGGAACTCCCGTTGCTCCCGTTCCCCCCGCGCCCGAGCCGCCGCAGATTGTCTCTCTGCGCCGCATCGTGGGTGGGGATGAAAAACTGCTTCGGGAAGTCGTCCACGTGTTTCTGGAGGATGCGCCCGCAAAACTTTCCGCGCTCGCCGTGGCTCTGGCCGCGCAGGATCCCAACGCTCTCGCTCTCGCCGCCCACGGCCTCAAAGGTTCGTCAGCCGCCCTCGGCGCACGCGCCGCTACAGATGCAGCCGCCCACCTGGAAGCCCTGGCCCGCGCCCGCAATCTAGCCGAGGCCGATATCGCCGCCTCCCAGGTAAAAGAAGAAGTGATGACAGTCCGCGACGCCCTGGCCTCCTGGCTCGGGTAGCGCCGGCCTTCAGGCCGGCATCCGTCTTTTCTCTGTTGTTCTCAGCGCGTCTCTACGCACGGAGTTTACGCGCCGCGGCGGGCGCCTCCGCGTTATCTTTTTCTTCTCTTTCTTCCCGCTCCTCCCTCACTCCAAATACTTCACAAACACCACCTCATTCTGCGCTTCGTTGTAAATCAACTCGTCCACCAGCGCCCGCGCCAGCAGCACTCCAAATCCCCCCGGCCGCAATCCCTTCGCCTCCCGCGTAGCCACATGCCCCAGCGGCTGGTCCGCCGGATAAGCCACCGCCGCGTGTGTCAATTCCTCAAACCGGAATCCCGCGCCCGGATCCGAAATGCGATACAGGATCAGCCTTCGCATCCGCAGATAGGAAATGCGCACCTTCCGCGCCGGATCGAGCCCGCCACCCCATTCAATCGCGTTCGTCAGCATCTCGCGGAACGCCTGCCCCACCGACCGCCGCACCTCTTCATTCAGGTTCGCTTCCAGTTGCCCCAGAAAATTTTGGATGTAATCCACCACTTCCAGCCGGCACGGCACCAGCAGTTCCACCCAGTCCGGCCGCGCGGAGAGCACCTCGATCCGCGGGTGCTCCGGCGCGCCCAGTTCCTCCTTCACAATCTCCAGCAGCTCCGTTGCGGGAACCGGCTTCGTCAGGTACCGGCTGGCCTGCCCGCGCACCGCGGCCAGCAGCGTCTCCGGCGTTTCATCGGAGGTGAGTATGATCACCCGTGGCGGCGACGCCTGCGCCCGCAGCCGCTCCAGCACCTCGAACCCGCTCATTCCCGGCATCCAGATGTCCAGCAGCACCAGATCGAAGCGCGCCTCGCCCGCCAGCCGCAGCGCTTCGGCCCCGTCCGCCGCCGCCGTCACCCGGTAGCCGCCGCCCTCGAGAATCGTGCTGAGCATCACTCGCGTCAGCCGGTCATCGTCCACAATCAGAATGCTGCTCATTTCAGCTTCAACTTCCTCCGCGACAGCCGCGGGGACAAATATTCGAACACACCGCCAAGCACGGCCAGCAGGACGATTCCACTGACGAGAATTAAAACATCTTCCGCTCGACTTCACTCAACGGCACGTTCTGGCGCCCGGCTTCCTGAACGATCTGAGAAACCAGGAAGTCCTTCGGCGCTCGCGCGCTGAGGAAATTAGTCATGACGATTGTTCCGCTCGGTAAAACCTCGCAAAGAATATCACCACAGGACTCCGCCCGGGGAAACACGTCATGTAGCACAGGCACTCCTGCCTGTGCGCCGTTGATAGCATGCGCCGCACCGGAATACAGAACGGTGCATTCTGCTGCAGAATGGTGTACGATCATCTCCGATGGCCAAAACTGAAAAGCTCGTCCGGCAAAGCGTGTCGATCCCCAAGCGTGTCGCCGCGCGCGTCCACGCTATGGCCAGAAACCGCAAAACCAGCGCCAACCGGGTTCTCGTGGACCTGATCGAGACTGGACTGCAATCCAAGGAAACGGAAAAAGAACGCTTCTTCGCCCTGGCCCACCGCCTCACCGAATCCACCGATCCTGCCGAACGCCAGCGGATCAAACAGGAACTTGCTCGCATGACCTTCGGTGAGTAATGCCGAAGATTGAGTGGACTAATCTTCCTTCCGCTATACGGCAGCATTTGTTCGATCGCCTCGAAGAACGCCACATCACAGCGGAAGACCTCTATCAACTCAAACTCTGGTGCACATCGGAGCCTGAGGCCCCCGAAGGAGCGTGGTTCAAGGACTTCGGCTCCTTCAAAATCTGCGGCCACGGAAAATACCCCAAAACATTCCTTCTGAAGGGACAGGCGGCTCGGGGCAAACCCCTATAGGGCGACATTAAGTTCCTCGTTGACTTTCGCTTTTTGTTCGCCCATACTGCGCCCGGGTAGAGAAACGGGACCCGGCGCGGGCGAGCCCCATTGTCCCAAACGGACTCTCCAAGGTCCGCTCGCGCCGGGAGATATCCTCCGCTCCTCCGCCCCACTCGTTCCCCGCCCCGCAGGTTTTGCCATGCCCCATCGCCGCCCCGACATCGTCCACGTAGACGTGGACGCCTTCTTCGCCTCCGTCGAGCAGTTGCTCGACCCGCGCCTCCGCGGCCGGCCCGTGCTCGTGGGCCGCGGCGTGGTGGCCTCCGCCAGCTACGAGGCCAAATCCCGCGGCGTGCGCACGGCCATGTCCATTCGCGATGCGCGCCGCATCTGTCCCGACGCCGTCCTCGTCCCCGGCCGCTACGAAAATTACGCCGACTACGCCGTGCGCGTCCGCCGCGTGCTCGACGATTTCAC
>DATFZR010000538.1:0-2131 GCA_035314265.1 Candidatus Acidiferrales bacterium | reverse complement strand
GCCGCCACCGTACCCGTCCGCGCGTCAATCACCCATACGTAGCCGCCCGTAGTGCTCACTCCCCACAATTCAGGCCGCGTAGGATGCGCGCGCAATCCCGAAGGCGCCGGACCCACGGCAATCTGCCCGCGCGGCGCCAGCGCAACCAAATCCACCACGCTCACCGTCCCGTCGGGAACGTTGCTTACATACGCGTACAGGTGCAGCCCCGGCCCGAGCGTGGCCAGCCCCATCTGCTGGGCCACAACGCGCCCCGCCACGAGCGCCAGCACCACCAGCGCAAACACCAGCCGCCGATTTATTTGAAAGGATTTCGCCAAGGATGGATTCGTTCCGGCCGATCTTCGCCAATTACCAGCCGCGAGTCTCTCTCCCGCTAGCCGCCAGCTACCGCTCTAATTCACCTTCCGCCCCAGCACTCCCGCAATCTGCCGCGCCTCCACCCACAACTGCGTCAACTCGCCCGGCAGAATCGCCTGGGTGCCATCAGAGAGCGCCGACGCCGGATCGTGATGCACTTCCACCAGCAATCCATCCGCTCCCACCGCAATCGCCGCGCGCGATAGCGGCAGCACCTTGCTGCGTTTCCCGGTTCCGTGGCTCGGGTCCACCAGGATCGGCAGGTGGCTCCGCGACTGCACCGCCGGAACGATCGCCAGGTCCAGCGTATTCCGCGTGAAGTCGCTGAACGTGCGCACGCCGCGCTCGCACAGCACCACGTTGTAATTGCCTTCGGCCATGATGTATTCGGCGGCCATCAGGAACTCATCGAGTGTGGCGGCCAGCCCGCGCTTCAACATCACCGGCTTCTTGGACCGCCCGGCGCGCTTCAGCAGCGAGTAATTCTGCATGTTCCGCGCGCCGATCTGGATCATGTCCGCGGCTTCCGCCACCAGATCCAGGCTCTCGTGATCGATCGCCTCGCTCACAATCCCCAGCCCGAATTCCTTCCGCACCTCGCGCAGAATCTCCAGCCCCGGCGCGCCCAGGCCCTGAAAGCTGTACGGCGACGTTCGCGGTTTGTAGGCGCCCCCGCGCAGCAGCTTGCCGCCGGCGTCGCGCACGTGCCGCGCAATCGCAAACGCCTGTTCCCGCGATTCGATCGCGCACGGCCCTGCAATCAGCGCCACCTGCCCTCCGCCGATGGCCGCTTCTCCCAAGGGCGTGGCAATGCGCACGACGGTCGGCTCTTCCTTCACCTCGCGGCTCACCAATTTGTAGGGTTTGCTGACGGGGATGCATTCCGCTACCCCCGGCAACGACTCGAGCGTACCCAGGTCCACAGCCCCGCGATTCCCCGTAATTCCAATCGCCGTGCGCAGCGACCCGGGAATCGAGTGCGCCTTCAGCCCGAGTTGTTCAATTCGCTCGCAAACGAAGCGTATCTGCTCCTCCGTGGCGTGCGCAGCCATCACAACAAGCATGGTAAGTTCCAGTCTCCCGGCCCCATTCACTCCGCACGGGAGCGCCTAGTCTATCGTCCCATCCCCGGCCCCGCAAACGCGCCGGCGCCGCATCCTCCTGCCGCCCGGATTGCGAGTCCCGCGGCCGTCAGATAGAATTTGGTTTCAGCTTCTCAGTCGCATCTGGAGCAGGGAAATGCCGCACATCGAGCGCAATCCGGGTGTATCCAAAGAGCTCTCGGCGCCCGCCCGCCGCGCGCATCGAGCGCCTTCAAGGAGTTCCCGTTGACGGACTATCAGCCTCAAGAGATCGAGCAGCGCTGGCAGGAACGCTGGGAGCGCGAAGGCGCCTTCCACTCAGAAGCCGATCCCGCGCGCCCCAAGTACTACGTCCTCGAAATGCTGCCCTATCCCTCCGGCACCCTGCATATGGGCCACATGCGCAACTACACCATCGGCGACGCTGTGGCCCGCTTCCGCCGCCTGCGCGGCTTCAACGTGATCCACCCGCTCGGGTACGACTCCTTCGGCCTGCCCGCCGAGAACGCCGCGATGCAGCGCAACATCCACCCGCGAGAATGGACCAATTCCAACATCGCGGAAATCCGCACCGCCGCGCGCCGCTTCGGCCTCAGTTACGATTGGCGCCGCGAAATCTCCACCTGCGAGCCCGAGTACTACCACTGGAACCAGTGGATTTTCCTCCGCATGCTCGAACGCGGCCTGGC
>DATFZR010000537.1:0-7215 GCA_035314265.1 Candidatus Acidiferrales bacterium | reverse complement strand
TACTGCACGCTCCAATTCTTCGCCGGGTTCACCGTCAGCCGCCCCGCCCAGGAATCAATCGCTCCCACGGGCAGGGTCCAGCGGTTCTCGCCCGGCTCGCGGCCGTGGAAGCCGGACGCCTCCACGCGCACCCAGCGGTAGGCGGCTCCCAGTGTGAACACGCTTCCCGCAATGTGCGTCGAATCCTGCAGGTGATGCCCCAGCACGGCGAGGGGATCCTCGTCTGCCGAGGCCCGGTGCGGAAACGCAGGCGGGCCCAGAGCCGGATCGCCCACCGGTGCCGCATAAAGGCTCACCAGCGCATGTTCACCCACGCGCACGTCGTAGATTCCCGCCAGCTCCATGAAGAAGTTGTGCGGGTGCTGCCCATCCACAATCGGCCGCCCGAACGCCGTCTCTCCCACCTGAAAAATCTCAGGATAAAATCGTCCGGAAATCGTGGCCGGCTCCAGGCTGAGCATCGCCCGCAGCGTGAGCGTGCCGGGCCCTGCATCGTGCTGCGCCATGCCCATGGCCCAGTTCGTGGAGAACACTTTGTCCGCGCCGCGCGGCCCGGTCTGCTGCTGCGCCGTCACGAATGCCACACCGTGCAGCATCAGCATCCATCCGTCGCGCATGGTCATGAGCATGGGCATGGCCGAGGAGTCCGGCTCCACGCTGGTGCCCGAACCGCTGTGCTCCACGATCTCGTCTTCCAGCGTCGCGGCCGGTCCGTGGTTCATAGGCTGCGGCATGGATTGGGGCATGGACTGATCCGCCTGCTGCGCTCCAGCCCGCGGCGCCAACATGCCGGTCACAATCAGGAGCAGCACGAGCCGAAACAGATTTGTTCGCATTCTCGATTCCTCGTATAGAACGGCGCGACGCTGGAACTCCCCAAAGGTGCGCGCGAGCGGAGTTGAAGATGCGATGGGCAGAAAAAACGGCGCGCCCATCGAGGTCGAGCGGAGGGCCTACCTGCTAGATTCGAAGCGGGACCGAAAGCGCGGCCGGAACACTGACTGGGGCAGAATTATTCTTTCGACGAGCTAGGTTTTCTGGCGGAACGGCCGCGGCTGCCGCGGCATCGCTGAATGCTACTGCAAGCAGAGCGGGCGCCAGCGGGCGCATCTGCGGGGCGCCGACAGAGCGCGCGGCCGCGCTCTGATAGCGGAAATTCGAGGCAGGACAGCGCCGGCTGTGCTGACTCTGCGGCGCGTCCCCCGAACGTTTTCCGGGCGCTGCCGGCGCCGTGCCCGGATGTCCGCAGTGGCCCGCGAGCGCGTCCGTCTCGCCAGCCGCGCCGGCGAGACTTTCCACGCCTGGGGAGCCGGCCATGGACGGCGCGCAACCGCCCCGCGCGCATCGCGCCGCGCACACGAACACTCCCAGCCACACGAGTTGCAGGCTGGCGATTGTGACCAGAACGACGGCGCGCGCGAGCCAGCGCCTCGCGGGAGTGTTCACGGGATTTGCAGAGATGTTCATCGGAGAAGTCTGCTGTCCAAAGGATGCGCGGCCAACAAAGAAGGTTTCATCGCCCGCGGCAATGCGTTACCCCGCGCGCAGTGTGGCCCCCAATTCGCGTTCGAGCGCTGCCACGATGCGGGCGCTTACCGCGCTCACCTGCGCCTCGGCGAGCGTGGCTTCGTGGCTCTGCAGCGTCACGCGCACCAGCAGCGAGTGCTTCCCCTTGGGGATGGCGCCACCGCGGAACAGGTCTACCGCTTCGATGCGTTCGATTTCCGCGACGCCGAGAGCGCGGATCGCCGCGGCCACGCGGTCGAACGTCACGGCGTCATCCAGCACCAGCGAAAAATCGCGCTCGACGCCTGGGAAGCGCGGCAACGGGGTGAATCGCCGCGCGGCCCGATGCGCCGCGAACGCCTGGAACAACGGCTCGAGCCGCAGCTCCGCCAGCCAGACGTCGTGCTTCAATTTGAAGCGTTCCGCCACGCGGCGCGCGAGCTGCCCGGCCGTGCCGAATTCCGCGCCGCCGGCCTGCAACGCCGCACGCATGGCGCGTCCTGCCTGCAACCACGCCGGTCCTCCGGCCGTGGCCTGCATGCCTCCGCAAATCTCCGCCAGCATTTCCAGGTCGCCCTTCAAATCCTCGAGGCCGAAGGTGCGCGGCGCGTCGTGCACGCTCTTCTCCCGCGCGAGTCCCGCGGCGCCCAGGGTCAGCACCGGCGTCTCCACCGTCTTTTCGCCCGCCAGGGCGTATACGCGGCCGATCTCAAACAGCCGCAGATCGCGCTGGCCGCGGTTCAGGTTCCATTCGAGCGCGCGCAGCATGGTCACCAGGCCGGTGCCGCGGAGCACGGCCGCGTCTTCCGCCAGAGGGTTCGTGAGGCGCGCCGGCTCTGTGGCGCCGCCTTCCTCGCGGGTCAAGGGGCCGCGGAAGAGGGCGTCGTGCGCTTCGTCCACAAACGGCACAGAAACGATTTCGTGGTAGCCCAGAGCGAGCAGGCGTTCGCGCAGCGCGTCTTCCGCCTCTGCGTGGGGCAGGCGGCGTGCCGGCCGGCGCGCGGCCGGAAGGCGCGGCGGGAATTTGTCGAGCCCGTAATGCCGCGCGACCTCTTCCACCAGGTCCACTTCGCGCGACACGTCGTGCCGCCAGCTCGGCTGCGTGCATTGCCAGGTGGCCACCAGCGAATCGCGGGTCGCGCGGCTGCCGTCCGTGCGCTCGGGCGCAAAGCCGAGCGCGCGCAGAATGGCCTCAATCTCCCCGTCGGGGACGTCCGAGCCCATCACGCGCAGCAGTTCCTTGCGCGAGAGTTCGATCTCCAGTGCAGGCTCGCGGCTCGGATAGACGTCCACCACACCCGCGAGCACCTCTCCGCCGGCAATCTCCTGGATCAATTGCGCGCAGCGGCGGGAGGCACGTTCCGCCATCTCCGGGTCCGCCCGCCGTTCAAAGCGAACGGACGCCTCGGTGCGCAGCCCCAGCGCCTTCGAGGTGTGCCGGACGGAAATCGGGTCGAACCACGCGCATTCGAGGAGCAGGTTGCGGCTGGCCGAGGTGATTTCCGTTTCCGCGCCGCCCATGATGCCGCCGATGCCCACGGCGCGCCGCGCGTCCGCCACCATGCACATGTCGCGCGTCAGGGTGCGTTCGATCCCGTCGAGCGTGCGCATTTTTTCGCCGGGCGTTGCGCGCCGCACGACGATGCGTTTGTCTGCGAGCGTGTCGAGGTCGAAGGCATGGAGCGCGTGGCCCAGCTCGAGCATCACGTAGTTCGTCGCGTCCACCACGTTGTTGATGGAGGTGTGCCCCAGAGCCTCGAGGCGCTGCCGCATCCAGTCCGGCGACGGGCCGACTCTCACGCCGCGCAGCACACGGGCCGTGAAGCGCCCGCACAACTCGGGACATGCAATTTCGACGCGCACCACGGCGTCCGCCCGCTCCGCAGCCTCCTTCGGCTGGGGCTCGGGCGTGCGGACGGGCGCCCGCACGATGGCCGCGGCCTCCCGCGCCACGCCCAGATGGCCCAGCAGGTCCGAGCGGTTCGTGGTGATTTCCGCGTCGAGCACCGGCCCGGCGGCGGTTTCCTCAATGGCTTCAATCGCCACACCAGCCATGGAGAGACGCGAGGCCAGCTCCTGCGCCGCGAGGGGAGCAGCGGCCGGCAATTCCACGAACTCCTTCATCCAGTTGTAGAGAATCTTCATTCATGTAGCACAGGCATTCTTGCCTGTGCGCCTTTCTCCAGCCTGTTCGAGACTTCTCTCATGACTCCAAACCCGCACAGACAAGAGTGTCTGTGCTACCAATGCGTCATTCGAACTGTCTTAAGAAGCGCACGTCGTTCTGGTAGAAGAGCTGAATATCGGTGATTCCGTACCGCATCATGGCCATGCGCTCGACGCCCATGCCGAACGCAAAGCCTGAAAACCGCTTCGCGTCGTAACCCACGAAGCCGTAGACGGCGGGGTCCACCATCCCCGCGCCGAACAACTCGATCCATCCGGTCTGCTTGCAGATCCGGCATCCAGCCCCATCGCAGCCAAAGCAGCTTGCGTCCACTTCCGCGGATGGCTCCGTGAACGGGAAATAGCTGGGCCGCAGGCGCGTGCGCGTCTTCTGGCCGAGGAATTCGCGGACGAAGTACTCCACAGTGCCCTTGAACTCGCAGAACGTGATGTCAGTATCCACGGCCAGCCCTTCGATCTGGTGGAAGGCGAACGAGTGCGTGGAATCGGGGTTGTCGCGGCGGTAGACGCGCCCCGGCACGATGATGCGGACCGGCGGCTTCTGCTGCTCCATGGTGTGGATCTGCATGGGCGAGGTGTGCGTGCGCAGCAGCAGCTCCGGAGATCCTTTGGGCAAGGACACGTAGAACGTGTCCATCGTGTCGCGCGCGGGATGGTGCTCCGGAATGTTCAGCGCCTCGAAGTTGTAGTAAGGAGTCTCGATCTCCGGCCCCTCGACCACGGAGAAGCCGATGGAGCGGAAGATGCGCTCGAGTTCGTCGAGCGTCTGCCGGAGGGGATGCCGCGTGCCCAGCGTGCGGCGCACGCCTGGGAGGGACAGGTCCATCCCGCTAAGCGGGCCCGCGCCCGCGGCCTCCGCGCGCGCTTTCAATGTCTCTAGAGTCTGCTCGACGTGAGCCTTCAATTCATTCAGTGCCTTGCCGACTACGCGCTTTTGCTCGGGCGTGGCCGGCTTCAGCCAGTTGTCGCCGATCGCTGTCAACACGCCCGAGGCGCGTCCGAGCCAGGCATTGCGCAGCGCCGTCCACGCGCCGAGGTCGCCGGCAGGAAGGCCGGCAGCGTCGCTCTCGAAGCGCGCCCGAATCTCGGCGAAGCGCGCAGAGATCGCCTCAGGCGATCCGGCGCCTAGCGCGGCCAACGTCTGTTCGTGAATGGCTGTTGCGTCAGTCATTGGTCATTGGTCACTGGTCGTTGGGCTCTGGGTCTATTGATGTATCGCTGGCGCTGGGAGCAGGTTCCCAGCGAAGCCTGAGAGATTACACGAAGTGCGGGCTGACTGGCGGATGAACGGCGCACAGGGACCCGGCTGGCGCACTCGTCCCTTACCGGCAGACTGGAAACAGACCCCCCTCCCCCTGCTAATTGCACAAACCACAGAAACTACTGGAGTTAGCGGACACCCACTTGCGCAAACCATTGAAAATAAGCACTTTGCGGCGCGCGTGCTTACGGAAATGCGGGTTTCTATGTGGCTGATTCGGAGCGATTTACGAGCGCGCCTGGGAGGCGGTGCCATGTAAGGTGCAGATTCCATATGGGTTGGGGGAAGTCGCATTCTTGCTCGCTCGGACTGCTCTGATGGGCGCCGGTGATAGCTCCCGGCGTTACGCTATCACGGAATCAGTAGATATTCAAGTACTAAATAGAGCGGCTATCATGGCCGGCTCCCGGGGTTGTGTCATCTCTTTTTCTTTGTTGTGATCCACCTGGCTGTCATCGGCCGGGCAGGCGCTGCTTGATCTCTTGGAGGAGCCAGCCGTTGCCCTCCGGATCACGGAACGAGGCGAACGAGCGGTAGCTGCGATGCTCGGGATCAAGACCGCTGACCCGGAGCCGCCCAAACAGAAAGGGCTCGTCCGCGCCAGCGTGCACGCTGCCGGCGTCATGGAACACTTCGCCGATCGCGACGCCGCGACCGAGCAGCTCGGCGCGGGCGGCCTCGATGTCGGAGACGATCAGGTACAGGCCCTGTGCGGAGCCGGGCGCGGCCGCGGTGACGTTCTTGCCGAAGATGACCGAACACGCGGAGCCAGGCGGCGTGAACTGGATCACGCGGAAGTCGTCACCGGAGGCGAAGTCGGCGTCGAGCCTCCACCCGAGCCTCCCGTAGAACTCCTTTGCGCGGTCGACATCCGAGACGGGGATGACGACGACCTCGAGCTTCATGTCTAAGGTGTTGTGTTCCATCGGCCACCTCACGCTGTGTCGTCCGTGCGCTCACTCCTTCGCCCTCACTGCTTCGCGGAACTCGCGGCCGTAGGGTGCGGCTCGCCGAAATAGGGAAAATCCGGGCGCATCAGCCGCATATCGGGAGCCACCCCATCGCCGAGGGCCGTGTTCGTGGCCAGCGTGAGAATCACGTCCATCACGTCGTCGCAGAGGCCGCGGCCGTTGAAGGCGGCAAAGCTGAATGAGGCGGGCGTGTCCAGTTCATACGGCAGGACCGAAGGGCAGAGGCGCGCGAGGAGTTGCGTAGCGTAGGCGGATGGGTCGGCCGCTGAGTGGGCGAGCGCGGTGACTTTTTCCACGAAGTCGCGGATCGGTTTGGAGAACAGCGCCACTTCGTCCGCCGGGACCGCGCGGTTGTAATTTTCCGATGCGTCGTGCAGCGAAGGATCGGAGAGCAGGATGTGGGTGATCATCGGCAGGCCCCAACGCGATACCTGCACCTCCGGCGCGTGCCCGTAGAGCGATGCGGTGGCCCAGGCGTGCACCACACCTCGGCCGATCAGGCTGCTGGGGACCTCGAGGACGATGGCGGTGACATTGTTGCCGCCGAAGAAGTTCTGGCGATTCTGGAACGCCTCCGGGGCAAACCGGTTTTCGGACAACAGAGCTTTTCTGAAGGCACCGAAACCGGCGCCATCGGTGGCGAACAGATCGGGCGCGAGGCCTGCGTACGCCAGGCAGCCCTGATCCGCTTTCACGACGCGTCCCGTATTCCCGGAAATGATGAGTTCGCCCGCGGCACCCTTCAGAGCGTCCGCTCCGGTGGCGCGCCGGACCGCGAAGGTCTGAACGTGCCGGTGCTCGCCGCCATCGGCGTCGGCGGGCGCGCCGAACTGGACCTTAAAGGCGACGTCTTCGCGAAGATCGCGATCCGTGTCGAAGCGGAAGGCGTAGAGAGCTTCGTCGCGGAAGGTGTCTGGCGCGCCGACGCCGGCGTTCGGATTCACGGTCAAAGCCATGACCGTGGTGCCCGGGCGGCCGCGAAACAAGTAGAAGTCGCAGACGTTTATGCGGGGGTCTTCTTTTGCGGTAGGCGTATCGAAATGATGCGACATGGTGAATCTTCTCCTAAGGGGCTAGCAAGGCTAGTCGCGAGGCGAACAAGTCGATCGCCTGCATGCGGGGTCGATGGAGCGATCAGCCTTGACATCCTCAACCTCATCGGAAAAATTTTCAAGTTTGGAATGGAAACGAGGCAACTCCCAACTCCTGATTACTCGCGTAACCGGACAAGCCAAATCGCCAGTCGCGGACCGTCCAAAATACTAAATTTCCAAAAAATTTCCGTGACGA
>DATFZR010000536.1:0-2850 GCA_035314265.1 Candidatus Acidiferrales bacterium | reverse complement strand
GTCGGTGCTAGTGGCGGGGGCGGGGTACCTGCTGCTCTCAGGCGGGCTGGGAGGCGAACCACATGCGCAGGCTGGGCAGGTCGCGAAACATCTTGGAGTCGACCTTTCCGGCGGCGTTCATCCAATAGACTGTGAGGTTGTTTGCGGCGCTATTGATGCAGATGCGCTGATGGGTCTGGGTGGCGGGATCGGGGGTTTCTTTTCGGAGCCACAGGATGGTGCCTTCATCGGATTCCTCGACATCAACGAAGCCGCGTTCGCGGGCCGCGTCTTGAAAGGCCTGAAGTTTTGTCATGGGCTTCAGGTATACACCCGGGGATGCCCTGCTGTCTGTGCTAAACCGTACGGTAGGGGATCGCCCTGGGTTGGCCGCGCAGTGCGCCTTCGCCGCCCGACCGTGCTTCGGACTGTAGAGGGTGGCGGCGCGCGCAGCGGGACTTCAGAGTGACCCACTGCCAAATCATTCCCTGCCAAGTCATTCCCTGCCAAATCGGTCCATACCAAATCGGTCCATGCCAAATCGTTCCTTGACTTGACCGGGTGTAACGAGTAGCGTTCATGCGGGTTTCAGGTCGTTTATCCAGCCGTTTATAAGCCCAATATTGAATTCCGGCATCATTCGCAAGCTGGGAGGTTTGCGCCTATGAACAAACTGAGTCGAGGTCTGTTGGGAGTGTCTCTTGCAGTGGCGTTTAGCGGGGCGGTTGCGGCGCAGGACGGGGCGTCGATTCCGCAGGTGTTGCAGATCACACGTGAATTCGTCAAGCCGGGCAAAGCCGGGATGGCGCACGACAAAGCGGAAAGCCTGTTCGTGCAGGCCATGACGCGCGCGAAGTGGCCGACGCGCTACATCGGCATGACGTCGCTTTCGGGCAAGCAGCGCGCGCTGTTTTTTGTGTCGTACGCTTCGTTTGAGGCCTGGGAGAAGGATACGCTGGCTACCGCGAAGAATTCCGCCCTGGCGAACGGGCTGGAACACGCCGGCGTGGTGGATGGCGAGCTGCTGGATTCGGTTGACCAGGGCGTATTCGTTTTCCATCCGGAGATGAGCCTGCGCGCGATGTCGGACCTATCGCACATGCGCTACATGGAAATCTCGTCGTACAAGGTCCGCCCGGGACACACGGCGGAATGGACCGAGGCGGTCAAACTGGTGAAGGACGCCTATGAGAAGGGCGTGCCCGGATCTCACTGGGGCGCGTTCGAGCAGAGGTACGGGGGCGATGGCGGGACGTACCTGATCCTTACCGCGCACAAGACGCTTGCCGAAATCGATCGCGGCTTCGCGGAGAGCAAGCAATTCCGCGAGGCTATGGGCGAAGACGGCATGAAGAAGCTGAACGAATTAGTCGAGAAATCGGTGGAATCGTCGTCGCACCAACTGTTTGCCTTCAATCCGCGCATGAGCTACGTAGCCGATGAGTGGATGAAGTCCGACGGCGATTTCTGGAAGCCGAAGGCGGCAGTGGAACCCGCGGCCAAGCCCGCCACGGACAAGCCAGCCAAGCCGTAGGCTTTTGCTCGACGACCAAGCAGGGCATGGAGAGCGGCTCCGGCAGTCCGGGGCCGCTCTTTTCTTTTTGGAGGGCGGCCGAGGGTCCGGAAGAATGGAAGTCCGCAAACGGCAACCAGAGCGTCCTTCGGGGGGGGCCGAAACGGGGCGAATCCGTTTACAATAGGTTCCGCTTGGCTCGCCGGTAGTGAGAGATTCGAGGCCGGAGACATTTTCGGAGGATGCCATGAAGCGACGCTATTCCATTTCAGGGTGGATTCCAGCGGTATTGGTGTTGGCGCTGGCGGCGTGTTCGAGCAATCCCTCGTCGTCGAGCACGAACTCGGGGGCAACGGGGGGCTCGCAGCCGCCGGCTACGGCTGCCAACCCTGCGGCGACGATTGTGGTTCCGTCGGGCACGGCGTTCACGGTCAGCATGGCGTCTGCGGTGGGCTCGAAGACGAGCCACGAGAACGATCCTTTTGAAGCGACGCTGGCCGAGCCTGTGGTGGTGGGCGACAAAGTTGTGATTCCGAAGGGCGCGTCTGCTTCCGGGATCGTGACGCAGGCGCATCCTGCCGGGCGTTTCAAGGGCGCGGCCACGCTGGGGCTGTCGTTGAGAAGCGTGACCATCAATGGGCAGCCTTACGCGATACAGACGACGATTGCTTCGCAGCAGAGCAAAGGCAAGGGCAAGCGAACCGCGGGGTTCATCGGCGGGGGAGCGGCGGGCGGCGCGTTGATTGGCGGGCTGGCCGGCGGGGCGAAGGGGATGGGAATCGGCGCGCTGGTGGGTGCGGGGGCGGGAACGGTGGGGGCTGCGTTTACGGGGAATCGGGATATTTCGATACCGGTGGAGACGCTGGTGAGGTTTAGTTTGACGGCGGATTTGCCGGTGCCGCAGAAGTAGTTCGGGGCGGAATGGAATGCGGGACAGACTGAAGTCTGTCCTACCGAGGCGGCGGCGCGAGGGCTTGGGAATCGGCGCGGTGGTGGGTGGGCGGTCGCAATGCGGGACAGACTGAAGTCTGTCCTACCGTAGGCGGTCGGCGGAGTCCAGGTCGTCGCGCAGGCCCAGCATTTCCCAGCGCTGGAGCGACAGCGGGACGTTTCCATTCAGCCAGACGAAATCGTGGAATTTGCGCAGGGAGAAGGCGTCGCCCTTCTGGCGGCGCGCGTCTGCGAGCATGCGCACGATCTGCACCTTCCCGATCTGGTAGGAGATGGCCTGGCCGGGGCTGGCGGCGAAGAACGACGCTTCTGCGTGCGCGGTGGCCACGTCCATGGGCACGTTGCGATCGAGATACGCCGCACCCTCCTCCAAAGTGAACTGGCCGAGCGCGAGCTTTACGTCTACC
>DATFZR010000535.1:0-2879 GCA_035314265.1 Candidatus Acidiferrales bacterium | reverse complement strand
CCAGCCCTGTATGAAAAATAACTTCTCCCGTCGCGATTTCATTCGTTCCGGAACCCTCGCTGCGGCAGCCTTCACTGCTTCGAGCGACGTCTTCGCACTGGCTCAGGAACGCCCGGCAGCTTTCGAAGCGTCGCCGGTTCGTTTGGGCCTGGCGAGTTACACGTTCCGTCATTTCAGTCGTGCGCAGATGATCGGCTTCATGAAGCAGCTCGACGTGTTCGCGCTGAATGCGAAGGATGTCAAAGATCATCTCCCGCTGGATCCGCAAGAGGAGGCGACTGCGCTGGCAGACTATGCCGCGGCGGGTATCAGGCTTCACGCTGCTGGAGCTATCTATTTCGCGAAAGATGAAGACGCGGACATCCGGTCTAAGTTCGAATACTGCAAACGAGCAGGTATTGCCGTGATTGTCGCCGGAGACCCCGCACCGGAGACTCTGCCGCGAATTGAGAAGTTCGTCAAGGAGTTCGACATCCGCTTCGCGATTCACAATCACGGGCCGGAAGATCGGATATGGCATTCGCCGCTCGACGTGCTGAAGGCGGTCAAGGGTATGGATCCGCGCATCGGGTGCTGCATCGACGTCGGGCATACGGCTCGCGCGGGGACTGACGTGGTTCAGGCGATCCACGAAGCAGGCCCGAGACTATTGAACTTGCACATGAAGGATCTCACGAACTTCCAAAGCAAGGAAAGCCAGGTAGCGGTGGGAGACGGCATCATGCCGGTGCGCGCGATGTTTGGAGCGCTTGTCGCAATCAGGTACAAGGGCTTCGTTGATCTGGAGTATGAGGTCCATCCCGACGATCCCATGCCCGGCGTTATCAGCAGCTTCGCTTATATGCGAGGCGTCCTGGCGGGCATGGGGTAGCCGGCAGAAAGCCGGCAGAACATTGTCGAGGTGAGTCAGGGATGATGCTCAACGAGGACGGGTTCTTCCCCGCCGAGCCCGACACACCTTCCATCGCGAGGCGGCTTTATTCCAGCATAAGCCTCAGACAGTAGTCCGTGTCTCCCGGATTTCAGTTCACTGAGGCTTTGTGGGCGCCCCTATAAGACCGCTCACTCCTTGCGCATCCAGACGCCCCACGTGACCTGTCCGGCTTCCTTATCGTTTATTGGGCGGCCCGCAATCTTGAGGGCCAGCTTCATCTGGCCGTGATGGTAGCCCTCGTGCCAGAGCATGTGCTGCAGCAGGAGGACCGGATGCTCGTAGTGAAGGTTCATGCCCCGGCCAGCCTCCAACCTGCCCTTTACCGCGTCCCGCACCGCCTTGGCGCTGTCGTCCAGCATCCGCGCGATGCGACCAGCGTCACCCTCGGCCACCCACTCTTCTTTGGGCAGTTCTCGGGCGAACTCGGGGGCGTCCTCGAAGACGAACACAAGTCGTACATAGTGGATGTGCGCGAACAGCTCCGCGATGGACGGGCTGCTCTCCATCGCCCTCGCCTCGAGCCCGCCCTCCGGGAGGGCGCGGAGCAGGTTGAGCAGGATGGTGTTGTTCCGGTCCCAGGAGTCCAGCAGAGCCTCGAGCAGACTTTGGTCTGGCGCGTCCGGCATACCCACACCCATTCGGCTTGACGAACCGCTAAGCCTTAGCCAAGCCGCAAGATTCTATACCAGCTACGAATGGAACCACTGCGGCACGGCCGGAAGCAGGACGTGCAGCACCAAGTCCGCGGAAAAGTGCGCGGCCATCGCCGGCTCCAGGCCGCGCTTCCAGTAGAGCCAGCCGAAGACGATTCCGGGAACCCCATTGAGCACCACGGCGCGCGTCACGACCAGCCGGGTCAGCGGCATGAGCGCCGCGGTGGCCGGCAGGTGTCCCAGACCGAACAGCGCGGCCGCAAGCACATTCGCCAGCCAGAACGCGCCCACGGTGGGAATCCCCTGGGCGTCGTGGCTCGCCTTCCCCGCCAGCCAGGCGAGGAACGACATCACGCCCAGCCGCAGCAGCAACTCTTCCGTGATGCCGCCATAGAAGCTCGCCAGGAAACCCTGCCACACAGGAGGCGAGACCGTGCCGGCGTCCGCGAGTTTGGGCAGATGCGGAACGAAGAGCCACGCGTCCAACCCGATGATCACCAGCGACGAAACGATGCCAGCCAGCGCCGCCGTGCCGAACAGCCTCTTCAGATCCCCGCTAAGAGGCTTTCCGGCCAACCATTCCTCGAGGAGCGGCGCGCCCAGCGCGCAACGCCAGGCGAAGATCAACCCAAGACCCACCGCAATGGCGATGAAGAATGCGTTCTGGGCCATCTGGACGACCACCAGCGGCCCCAGAGGCAGGGGCAGAGTGACTTTGTGCAGCAGGGGCGCCTGGACCGTCAGCGCATAGGGGAGCACGAGGAGCGTGCCAAGCACTCCGGCCGTGGTCAGGATCCCGAACTCGCGCGCGTCAAAGTCGTAGCGCGGCTCGCGGGCCCTGAACGGAACTGGCGGGTTCTGCAGCGGATAACTGCGTAGAGGAGGCTGTGGCATCGGTTACCGCGCCGGCATAAGAACAAGCAGAGGAACAGCAGCTCCCGTGCCGCTTCTTGCCCGCCCCGCCGGCAACTGTTTCGATTACCTCGCAGGCAGTGGAGCCGGTTGCGCCAGCCGGAACTCGATAAGGGTCTCCGAAGGAATCTTGAGCTGCTCCCCTTTTTTCGTGCTGGCGACGATAGTGCCCGCGCCCGCTCCGGCCAGGGCGCCGATGCCCGCGCCCTTTCCGCCGCCCGCGATTCCGCCGATCAGAGCGCCCAGGCCCGCGCCGCCCAGTATCTTTTTCGTCGTGTTCCCGCCCTCACCCTTCCCCTTGATGTCGTAACTGCTGGTGACCACGGGATAGTTCGTGCCGCCAAGATTGATGTCCGTCAGCTCCAGGCTCAGCTCCGAGC
>DATFZR010000534.1:0-5692 GCA_035314265.1 Candidatus Acidiferrales bacterium | reverse complement strand
GTTCGCCATCGGTGATGAGGGTCGGCGTGTTGTATGCGCCGGAGTAGCGGAAGGGACTCTGGTCAATCCACTGGCCGCCCTTCTCCCAGATGGGAACGCCCATGCGGAGTTCGCGGTCGATGCCACCATCGTTGGAGCCGTACTGGGATTCGTTGTTGGCTGCTCCTGCGTGGTCAATGATGCATTTGAACTGATTGGTGTGGCCGTTGAACCAGTTCATCAGGTAGCCGCCGTAGCTGGCGCCGGCGGCGGCCTGGCGGTGCTCGTCGATGTAGGGATAGCGGTGGATGGCTTCGGTGATGGCTTCGAGGATTTCCTTGGCGGGCCCGCGCAGGACGTTGCGCTCGATATCGTCCGCGAATTTCTCGCCGAAGCCTGTGGAGCCCATGTAGTTGGTTTCGAGGAGCACGTAGCCGGGCGAGGCCAGCAGGTAGCCGTTCCAGCGTGCGGAGAATGCGTCGGTGGACATGCCGTTGGGCCCGCCGTGCGGAAAGATGAGAAGGGGATAGTGCCTGGAGGCGTCAAACTTGGGCGGAAGAAACATGATGTTGTGGATGCGGCGGCCATCTTTGGCGGTGAACCAGAAATGGATGGGTGCGGGAGCGTCGATCTGCGCGACGGCATCCGCGTTGAAGTTGGTGAGCATGGTGTGAAAGGGGGAGTGAGAAGCGGCGGCCGACGCAGCAGATGTGTTGAGGCGCACGATTTCGACCGGCTCGACAGCGGTCTGGTACAGGGCGATGAGGCCGCCATCCACGGGCTGTACGCCGGTGTAGCTGCCGCGTTCCACGGTGAAGAGGCGTTCGACCGAGCCGCCGGCGGCGGGAAGCTGGAAGAGCTGGTTGAATCCGTCGTCTTCGGCGGCGATGTAGATGGTGCGGCCGTCGTGTGAAAGCGAGAAGCTGCCGACGGAGCGATCCCACGGGCCGGTGAGGATCGCAGGCTGGCCGGCAGTTTGACCCGCTGGGGGCCACGAGAACCGTGCGAGCCGTGTGAGCGAGTACAAGCGGCCGCCGGGAGTGGCGCGGCGGGATTGCAGCGCGTACAGCGCATCGCCTTGCAGCGAGAACTTCGGCCGGAAGTAGCTCTGTTCCTTCGGCGTAATCTGCTGCGGCTCGCCGCCCGTGGCGGAGATGGAGTAGAGAGCTGCCTCGCTCTCCACGGACATCATCTCGTTGCGGTTCCAGAAGGCGGCGAAGACGATGGATTTTCCGTCGGGCGCCCAGACGGATTGGAGCGAAGACCCGCCGGTGTCTTCGGCGAATCCAGCGAAGCCAGGAGAGCCAGCGAGCTTTGTGCCTTTGAGCAGATCGACCGGCTTCGCGCCATCGGCGAGCTCCTGAACGAAGAGGTGCGGCCTCTTCTCGTCGAGCCAGACGTTCCAGAAACGGACGGGCATCGCGTCGTAGATGCGTGCGGAGGATTTGCGCTGCTTGCGCTGGTCGGCGATGGGGTCGTAGGTGCTTTCGAAGAGGATGGCGTTGCCGTCTGGGCGCCATTGCGGATTGGCGGCGCCGCCGGGCAGGTCCGTGACACGGCGGGCTTCGCCGCCGCTGAGGGGGCCGGTGAGGGGAAGGATATAGACCTGCGCGGCTTCGTCGCCTTCGCGCTTGGTGACGAAGGCGATGCGGGAGCCGTCGGGCGACCACGCGAGGGACGACTCGGGCGGCTTGGTGTAGGTGAGGCGGCGCGGGGGCGCGCTGCCGTCGGAGGGCACGAGCCAAAGGTCGGCGGAGGTTTTTGCGGGGTCGTAGCTAGGCTCGGTGAGGAGGAAGACGATGGATTTGCCGTCGGGGCTGACGGTGACGTCGCTGACGCGCTTCATCCCCCAGATGTCTTCGTGAGTGATGGGGCGTTTCTGGGCGAAGCAAGCCGTGGCGCAGAGCAGGAAAAGGACGAGTTTTTTCATCAGTGAATCTCCGGAGAAGGATGAGGGTGGGGTGCGGATTCAAAGCGGCGGGGATGATAGCACGGGGTGGGTTCTGCCGACGGCGGCGGATTTGGCGGCGGGGAGGGCGCAGCCCGTCGATTATTTGCTCGAGATGAGCATGCCTTGGGGGCTGGGGGGGATGGGGTGCCATTCGCTGGAGGGGAAACCGGCGTTGTGGAGCATGGATTCCAATTCGGAGCGGGTGTAGGTGTCGCCTGCGGGGGTGTGGACCAGCATGTTCATGGCGAACATCACGGCAAATTCGGGGGCGAGGCGGTCTGCGTCGGGGACAAATTCGAGGATGACGGCGCGTCCGCCGGGGACGAGGGCGGCGTGGACGCGGCGGAGGAGAGACTCGTTGGTGGCGGGATCGAAGTGGTGGAGGAAATTGGGGAGCAGGACGATGTGGTAACCGGCGCCTAGATCGAGTTCGAAGGCGCTGCCGGGCTTGGTGTGGAAGCGATCGGCGAGGCCGGCTTCGGCGGCGTTCTTGCGGGCGATCTCGAGGACGGGCGGCCAGTCGAGAGCGGTGATGACGGCGTTGGGGTTCTGGCGGCCGATGGCGATGCCGAAGGCGCCGTGTCCTGCGGCGATGTCGAGGACGTTCCACTGCTCTGCTGCGCCGGCGCCGAGTCGCTGCGCGATCATCTCCGCCGGAAACGCCATCATGGGGGCCATGGCGCGCGCGAAATCCAGCCAGAAATCGTGATCGGGAGCGAGCACGTCGGAGGCTTTCTGCTGCGTGCCGCCGTGGCGGACGGCGTCGGCGAGGCCGGCGAAAGAGGATTGGATGAAGGGGGCGCTGAGGAATTTGAATGCGTCGGCCATGCAGGCGGGGGAGAGGCGATTGAGGAAGATCGAGGCTTCCATGGTGAGCGCGTAGACGTCGGCTTCTTTGCGCAGGATTTTGAGAGTGGCGAGGGCGTCGCAGAGGATGCGAATGCCGCGCGGGGCGGCTGCGCAACGTTCGGCGAGGGCGGCGGCGTCGAGCGGGCCGGTGCCGAGAACGGTGAAGAGATCCAACTCGATGGCGGCGCGCAGGGCTGCGGTGCGGCGATAGGCCATCGTGGTTTCGAGAAACAGGGCGGGGGATGGCAATCCCGCGGCCAGATCCAGGTCCATGCGTGTCTCCTGAGAGGCAGTGGCGAGCTACAGGTCCGTCAGACTCTAGAGCGTGGGGGCAGCGGGGTCAACAGGGCTGCTCCGTTTTGGCGCACCCCCCTCATGTCATCCGTCCGGCGTGCCGATATTAGTTGAGGCGGGTGCCATGGCCTCACTGACACGAAAACTGATTGTTTCGCAGGTGCTCACCGGGCTGGTGGCGGGGGCGGTACTTTTTCTGCTGCTGCAGCGGCAGGTGTCGCGCCTGATTACCCAGGATTTTGTGGATCAGGGGCACATTTCCGCGCGGGCGCTGGCTGGGACGCTGGGGCCGAAGGTGGTTGCGGGCGATACGGCGGGATTGCAGGCGGCGCTGGGAGATGGGATTTATGCGGCGCAGGCGGATTGGGCTTACCTGACGAACGTTTCGGGCGCTGTAGCGGCGCACACGTTTCAGGAGGGCGTTCCGGAAAGCGTGTTCCATCCGCGAGCATCGGCGTTTGCGGGGGTGGATGAGGTGCTGCTGCCGGGCGACTCGGCGCATTTTCTTGTGGTGAGCGAAGCGGTGCAGGGCGGGAGCGCGGGAACGGTTTACCTGGGATTTCGCGAGATGCGGCTGGAAGCGGCGATCCACCGGGCGCAATACGTGATGCTGGCCACGGTTTTGCTGGTGGTGCTGCTGACGGTGGGGGCATCGGCGCTGATTGCGAGCCGGCACCTGGCTCCGGTGCACGAGCTGACAGCGCGGGCGCGGGCGTTTGCGCACGGGGCGATGGTGGCGTGGAAACCGATCCCGGTGCGGTCGAATGACGAATTGGGTGTGCTGACCGAAGCGCTGAACCAGATGACGGAGAACATGCGCGCGCAGCAGCGCCAATTGGAAGACCGCGTGAAGGACCGCACGGATGAGCTCGTGCGGCTGAACCGGCGGCTGGAGCAGGACATTCAACTGCGGCAGAAGGCGCAGGCGGATCTGGAGCGGACGGAACGGCTGTTCCGTTCGCTGGCGACGGCGTCGCCGGCGGGAATTTTTCAGGCGGATGCGCGGGGCCGGTGCACGTACGTGAACGAACGGCTGGAGCGGATCGCGGAGCGTCCGCTGGCAAAACTTTCGGGGTACAGGTGGCGGAGGATGGTGCAGCCGGAGGACCTGCCGGGCACGGTGGAGGAGTGGCGCGCGGCGGCACGGGCGGGGCGCGACCTGGAGCGGACGCTGCGCGTGCTGACGCCGGGGAATGAGCTTCGCTGGGTGGTGGTGCGGGCGGCGGCGATGCGCACGGCCGAGGGCGTGGTGCTGGGGTTCGTGGGGACGGTGGACGACATCACGGAACGCAGGCGGCGCGGCCTGTTTCAGGGCGCGGCGTACCGGGTGACGGAGGCGGCGACGTCCGCGGCGAGCCTGGAGGAACTGCTGCCGCACCTGCACGGAATCGTGGCGGAGCTCGTGTCTGCGAAGAACTTCTACATCGCGTTCTATGACGCGGCATCGGACATGGTTTCCTTCCCCTACTGGGCGGACGAGCATGATGCGCAGCCGGAGCCGCGGAAACGCGGGCGGGGATTGACGGAATATGTGCTGCGGACCGGGCATCCGCTGTTGGTGACGTCTGACGTTTTCCGGAAGCTGGCGGAGGCCGGAGAGGTGGAGTCGATCGGCGAGCCGCCGCTCGACTGGCTGGGCGTGCCGCTGCGCAGGGGAGAAGAGTCCATCGGGGCGATCGTGGTGCAGAGCTATTCGGAGCGGGTGCGGTATGGGGACGAGGAGAAAAACCTGCTGTGGTTCGTGGCGGGGCAGGTGTCCTTGGCGGTCGAGAAGAAGCGGGCGGAGCTGGAGCTGCGCGAGGCGCGGGACGCGGCGGAAGGGGCCAACGAGGCGAAGAGCGAGTTCCTGGCCATGATGAGCCACGAGATCCGCACGCCGATGAACGGCGTGCTGGGGATGAGCTGGCTGCTGCTCGATACCGCGCTGAATGTGGAGCAGAGGGATTACGCGACGGCGCTGCGCAACTCAGCGGAATCGTTATTGGAGATCATCAACGACATTCTGGATTTTTCGAAGATCGAGGCGGGGCGGCTGAACGTGGAGCCTTTTCCCTTTGACCTGAGGCGCGCGGTGGAAGACGTGGCGGACCTGCTGCAGGGAAAGGCGGAGGAGAAAAACATCGACCTGATCGTGCGATTCGCGCCGGGGATACCGACGCGGGTGGTGGGAGACGCGGGGCGGCTGCGGCAGATCCTGACGAACCTGACGGCCAACGCAATCAAATTTACGGAGCAGGGGCACGTATTTCTGAACGTGGACTGCGAGCCGGCGTCGGCGGAGAAAGCGATGTTCCGCTTTACGGTGGAGGACACGGGGATCGGCATTCCGGAAGACAAACTGGACGAGATTTTCGAGCGGTTTGCGCAGGCGGACGTGTCCACGACGCGGCGGTTCGGGGGAACGGGACTGGGGCTGACGATTTCAAAGCAACTGGTGGCGCTGATGGGCGGGCTGATCGGAGTGCGCAGCCAGGTGGGCGAGGGGTCGGCGTTCTGGTTCACGCTGCCGCTGCCGCTGGAGCAGGAGGAACAGCCGGCGACGCTTGTAGACGTGGATTTGAGCGGCGTTCGCGTGCTGGTGGTGGACGACGACGCCGACACGCGGGCCAACCTGTGCGA
>DATFZR010000533.1:0-6158 GCA_035314265.1 Candidatus Acidiferrales bacterium | reverse complement strand
TGGCCATCAGAAAGGCGGGCCAGTAGACGGCGTGAAAGCGAATGATTTCCTTGCCGATCAGGTGCAGGTCGGCGGGCCACAATCTTTCGTACTGCAGCTCGTCGTCGCCGTAGCCCACGCCGCTCATGTAACTGGTGAGCGCGTCGTACCAGACGTAGATGACGTGCTTTTCGTCGTCGGGCCAGGGAATGCCCCATTTGATCGAGGTGCGGCTGACGGAAAGATCGCGCAAGCCCCCACGAACAAAGCTGAGCACCTCATTGCGGCGCGCCTCGGGCTGGATGAATTCAGGATGCTCGTCGTAATGCTTGAGCAGGCGATCGGTGAACGCGGAAAGCTTGAAGTAGTAGTTCTCTTCCCGAATCTTTTCGAGGGCGCGGCCGCAAATGGGGCACTTTCCTTCCGCGGTGGGCTCGTCCACGAAGAATTCGTCGGAGACGCAGTAGAGGCCCTCGTAAGAGCCTTTGTAGATGTATCCCGCGTCGCGCGCTTTGAGCAGCAGGTTGTGGACGGCGCGCTCGTGGCGCCACTCCGTGGTGCGGATAAAACGGTCGTAGCGCAGATCGAGCTGATCCCACAGGCGGCGGTACTCGCCGGAAATGCGGTCTGCGTATGCGAGCGGGGTGACGCCCGCGGCCTTCGCCGCGCGCTCCACCTTCTGGCCGTGCTCGTCGGTGCCGGTAAGGAACACCACGTCGTCGCCGCGCATGCGGCGGTAGCGGGCGATGGTGTCCGCTATGATCGTCGTGTACGTGTGGCCGATGTGGGGCCGCGCGTTGACGTAATAAATCGGCGTGGTGAAGTAATACTTCGGCAAAACCGGATTCCCCCCTGAATTCCCTGCCCTGCAACCCCCGTGTAGCGCGGGGCGCCAGCCCCGCGGCTTTTCCCCGCATAGCGTGTTGCCGTCGGTTGACGCGAAACGACCCGGAACGTGCCGCAGGGCTCCTCGCCCTGCGCTACAGTCCCCCCGGCGCGGTTCGACCACCAGCAAAGGTTTACAGTGTATCGTTCCCGGCGAGTTTTTGGAATGCGGCGGCGGCAGCGGCCAAAACCTGTTTAAGCGGGGCGCCGCGGTCGAGCGCGATGCGGCGGCAGTCTTCGAATTCGGGGGCGGCGTTGAGCACGCGGCCGTTCATGCGGGAGACTTTGACGGGAATGGGTCCGTAGGGCGTCTCCACGCTGACGATCTCGCGGGCCAGAACGCGGCGGCGTGCTTCCCAGGCGCGCACGCCGATGGTGGTGGTTTCCCGGAAAAACAGATCCGTGAGCGCATCGGCGCGCCCGGGCGGCGCGAGCACGGTGATGAGCTGGCCGGGCCGGCCTTTCTTCATCTGCAACGGTGCGGAGGTAACGTCTAACGCGCCCGCCGCGAGAGCGCGCTCGGCAAAGTAGGCGTAGACCTGCGGGTTGAGGTCGTCCACGCTGGCCTCGATGACGGAGATGGTCTCGTCGAAGCCGCGCGGCGTCTCGCCCTGTGGGACGGATTCGCCGACAAAAAGACGCAGCACGTTTGCCTGGCTCGGCAGTTCCGCGGAGCCGGCGCCGTAGCCGATGGCCTCCAGCTTGAGCGGCGGCTGCGGGCCGAACCGCTGGACGATGGTGGTGAGAATGGCCGCGCCCGTCGGTGTGAGCAGCTCGCGTTCGATGCCTGTGGAATAGGTGGGAGCGCCCTTCACCAGTTCGGCGGTGGCCGGAGCGGGAACGGGCATCACGCCGTGCGCGGCCTCCACGCGTCCGGCGCCGACGTTGAGCGGTGAGGCGTAGAACTCGTCAATGCCGAGAAGGTCGAAACCGGCGGAGGCGCCGACGATGTCTACGATGGCGTCTACGGCGCCTACTTCGTGGAAGTGAATCTTCTCGACGGGCACATCGTGAATCTTCGCCTCCGCCTCACCCAGGCGGCGAAAGATGGCGGAAGCGCGTTCTGCCGCGCGTGCGGAGAGGCCGGCTTGATGGCCCTGCTCAATCAGGCGGAGGATTTCTGAGAGGCCGCGGTGCGCGTGGTGTTCGTGCGTGTGGACGCGGACGTGGGTGGCGGCGATGCCCTTCTTTTTCACCTTCTCGGCGGTGATGGACCAGTCCGGCAGGGGCAGACGGCGCAGTTCTGCTTCAAGGCGCGGGAGTTCGAGGCCCGAATCCACCAGCGCGCCGAGCAGCATGTCGCCGCTGGCGCCGGAGAAACAGTCGAAGTAGGCGATTCTCATTGGAAGGGCAAGTCTATGCGGGGGATGCGGGCGAGTCAAAGGCGTGTGGCGCCGACGGCGAGAGCGCGGGCGGCCAGAACGATGGAGCCGTCGGCGTTCTGCGGCAGCGAGGCGCGCAGGCGTTCGCGGATGGCGCTGCGGGTGGTCTCATCGCGCGCGGCCAGATAGGTCGGGCCGGAGCCCTGGCCCAGTAGGAAGGGTTGCCAGTAGTCGTCAAAGTTGGCGAAACGTGTAGTGATGTCCAGTGGGCGCACCTCGACGTCTCCCGGAATCGCGTCGTCAAAGGCGGCTCGCAAGCCTTCCGGCGTGCAAATTGGAAAACGCCGTCCCTGATCGAATTGCGCCGCTTCCGGGTCCACGGCGATGGCGGCGTCCCAGAACTCGCGCAGGAACCGCGTCTGGCCGCTGTATTCCCACACGTAGGCGGCGACCGTGCCGCCGGAGCGGGTGACGCGCTTCATTTCGCGCAGCGCCAGGCCGGAGTCGGAAATGAAGTTGAGGCCGAGGCCACAGACGCACGCGTCGAAGTCTTCCTCTGCGAAAGGCAGAGCCGTGGCATCTGCCACCTGGTATTCCGCTTGCGGCGAAGCGCGGTGCTGGCGCGCGTACTCAATCTGCGGCGGCGAGCGGTCGACCCCCACAACGCTCGCGGAGCGGCAGTTGTCGAGAATCGCCTGGGTCAGCACGCCCGTGCCGCAGCAAACGTCCAGCCAGCGCATGCCGGCGTGAACACCAAGCCAGGGGAGGAATTCGGCGGCGAGCAGGCGGCTCCAGCGGGCCATCCAGATTTCGTAGGCGTCGCCGGAGGTCCATTTCTCTTTTTTCTCCGGGAGCGACGAGGCGGGTTGGGGTTCGTGGGAGTCCATCGGGGACAATCTACCCTAGATTGCTGCGGGAGGCGCGGCTGGCTCCGCCGCACGCAAAGGCCTTTGGGCGGCATGATGTTAGAATCGGCGTTTTATCTGGGAGGGTTGAGACCGCGTGTATCACGTTATCGAGAAGCGCGTGCGCGAGGCGATTGCCGCGCACATCGAGAAAACCTACGGAGTGGCGGCGAACGTCTCCACGGAGCGGCCGCCGAAACTGGCCATGGGCGAAGTGGCCACGCCGGTATGCTTCGAACTGGCGAAAAGGCTAAAGCGCGCGCCGCGGCAGATTGCACAGGAGATTGCGGCGGCCATGGCGCCGATTGAAGGCGTGGCTCGCGTAGAGGTGGCCGGGGGAGGCTACCTGAACGTATTCCTGGACCGCGGGGCGTTTTTCAAATCGGTGGCGCAAGCGGCTGGGCGCGAGGCGGTGGCGGGCGCGGCGGACGCGCCCAAGGCGATCGTCGAGCACACCAACATCAATCCCAATAAGGCCGCGCACATCGGCCACCTGCGCAACGCGGTCCTGGGCGATACGTTTGTGCGGCTGCTGCGCTACGCCGGGCGCCGCGTCGAAACGCAGAACTACATTGACAATACGGGAGTGCAGGTGGCCGACGTCGTAGTGGGCTTCATCCACCTGGAGAAGAAAACCGGCGGGGACGTGCGGGCGCTCGCCGCCGCGCCGCGGTTCGACTACCTGTGCTGGGACCTGTACGCGCGCGTCACCCAGTTCTACGAGGAAGACAAAACGCGGCTGGCGCTGCGCGGGGAGACGCTGAAGTCCATTGAAGAGGGCACGGGGGAAGCGGCGGAAATCGGCGAGATCGTGGGAGAGGAGATCGTGCACTGCCACCTGCGGACGATGGAGCGGCTGGAGGTGGAGTACGACGTGCTGCCGCGCGAAAGTGAAATCCTGCACCTGAAGTTCTGGGAACACGCGTTTGCCCTGCTGAAACAGACGGGCGCGGTGTCGCTGGCGAGCTCCGGGAAGAACGCGGGGTGCTGGGTGATGCCGCTGGCCGAAACAGAAGGCGCGAAGAAGAAAGAAACGGAAGCCCAGCCAGAGTCCGCCGCCAGTACCGACGACGCGAAGATCATCGTGCGGTCGAATGGCACGGTGACGTACGTGGGGAAAGACATCGCCTACCAGCTCTGGAAATTCGGGCTGTTGGGGTTGGATTTTCGCTACGCGCGTTTCTTGAAGAAGCCTTCGGGCGGCGACGTGTGGGTGAGCACCGCGGGAGCGGGCGAGCCGGACGCGCCCCAGTTCGGCCGCGCGCGGGAAGTCTACAACGTGATTGACGCGCGCCAGGCGTATCTGCAGAACATCGTAGTGGCGGGCCTGCGCGCGCTCGGGCATGCGGAGCAGGCGGAGCGCTCGACGCATTTTTCCTACGAGATGGTGGCGCTCACGCCGCGCGCGGCGCGGGAGATGGGCTACGCACTCTCTCCCGAGGAAGAAAAGCGCAGTTACGTGGAAATGAGCGGGCGGCGCGGGCTGGGTGTGAAGGCGGACGACCTGATCGACCGGCTGGAGGCAGGCACGCGCGCGGAGGTCTCCGAGCGGCATCCCGAGTTATCCACCGCGGAACAGGAACGCATCGCGCACGCCATCGCTATCGGCGCGCTGCGGTATTTTCTTCTGAAGTTCACGCGCAATTCCGTGATCAGCTTCGACTTCAAAGAGGCGCTGAGCTTTGAGGGTGAAACCGGACCCTACTGCCAGTACGCGGCGGTACGCGCGAAAAACATTTTCCGCAAGGCTGCGGAGCAGGACGCCGGGTTTGACGCCGCATCGCTCGCCGCGCGTGTGCCGGCGGAGGCGATGTCCGAATGGCTGGCGGCGCCGGGCGGCGATGACCTGTGGGAACTGGCGCTGCTGGCGGGCTCGCTGGGCGCAACTGCCGCGGGAGCCGTGCACACGCAGGAGCCGGCGATTCTGGCGAAGTATGCGTTTCAACTGGCGCAGGCGTTCAACCTCTTCTATCACAAGCATCACATCCTCTCGGAAGAGAACGCTGCGAAGAAAGCTCTGCTGTTGCTGCTCGTGGGCGCGGTGGAGAAGCAACTGGTGGCTGCGCTCGCGCTGCTCGGAATCGAAGCGCCGGAACGGATGTAGCGCGGTACCGCGCCGGGGGGCACGCCGGAGCAACGCGGCTTCCCACTCCCCTGCGGATTCCCGAGGTGGCAAGCCAAGTCACTGCCGGGATCTTTTCCATTGACAAGCACGCCTCTCCGATATATGTGTTACATACATATGGGAGACGCAGCGAGCAACGCACTCAAGAAGGGCAGCCTGGAAATGCTGGTCCTTGCACTGTTGGAGGACGGGTCGCGCCACGGCTACGAAATCGGGAAGCTCATCGAGCAGCGCTCGGAACGCACCCTGCGCTACCACGTGGCTTCCCTTTATCCGACGCTGTACGGCCTCGAGCGCCGCGGGCTGGTGCAGGGGAACTGGGGATTCGCGAAGAACGGGCGTAAGCGGCGCTGCTACCGGCTGACTCCGGGCGGACGGCGCGTGCTCGCGGAACAACGCAGCCGCTGGCGGGCGTTCGTTTCCGCCGTCGACCGGATTGCGAAGGTGCGCTATGCGTGATTTTGGCGAGATCGTCCGGCGACATCTGGGCCCGCTGCCGCTCGAGCCTGCCCGCGCCAGGGAAATCACCGCCGAACTGGCGCACCAGCTCGAAGACAAATTTCAAGAAGGCGTCGAGCGCGGCCTGCCGGAAGCACGGGCGCTGGCCGATGCCCTGGGACAGTTTGGGGACTGGAGGGAAGTTCGCCGCGCGATCTTTTGCGCGGAGTCTGGAGAGAACACCGTGTGGCCACAGCGGAGTGCGATTTCCCGGCGCGTGTCGTGGGCCGCGCTGGCAGTTATGGCAATGCTATGCCTGGCGCCAAGCTTTCGACAGGCGCTGCGGTCGGCTCCCTCGGCGTGGTCGCAATCTCCGCCCGGGTTTTCAGAGGGCGCACTGCGCGGCATGGCCGAGCGAGGCCTGAAGGAACACGACGCGCCGCTCGTGGCCTTCGCCTCTCTGCACCTGATGGACATGCCCGCTGCGAGCCGCTATGCGGAACA
>DATFZR010000532.1:0-6516 GCA_035314265.1 Candidatus Acidiferrales bacterium | reverse complement strand
TGCGAGCCTGGTCGCACATATGAATACACGGGGGGACGGCGGCGTTTTTTTCGACGCCACGCTGACGCTCGAACGGCGCCCCTGGAGCGCTCCGGAGCTTCGCCGCACCCTGCTCGAATATCCCTGGATGACGGCAAAGGTGATTGCAGCCATCTACTGGGAGGCGCTGCGCCTCAGATGGAAGGGCGCGCCCTACCATCCGCATCCCGGCGCGGCGAGCGAAGGATCTCCGCGGAGGAGCATCTGGAAATATGTCTGACGGCGTAGCCATGCTGGAAATGTCGAAACGGCGCCCCTGGGACGCCCGGCTGGCGTGGTATTTCGCGAGGAAGACGCTGGGGAGCTTCCGCGAAGGCCGCCTGGAATTGGTGTGCGGCCCGCAAACCTACGCGGGCGGCGACAGCGCCACCGGGCCGTCGGCCACCATTGTGGTCCATGACGAGCGTTTCTTTTCGCGCGTGCTGTGGCGGGAAGAAATCGGCATGGGCGAAAGCTACATGGACGGCGACTGGTCGTCGCCGGACCTGGTGGCCGTGGCGCGGTTCGCCATCCGCAACATGGCGGAACTGAACCGGCGCAACCGGCTCTCCTCGGCACTAAACCGCTGGCGCAGGCGGCTGATGCACAGTTTGCGCGACAACACGCTGCGCGGCAGCCGGAAGAACATCCGCTACCACTACGACCTCTCCAACGATTTCTTCCGCCTGTTCCTGGATCCCACCATGGCGTATTCCTGCGGGTACTTTGAGCCGGGCGACGACACGCTCGATCAGGCGCAGATCGCGAAGTATGAGCGCATCTGCCGGAAGCTGGTGCTCGAGCCCGGAGACCACCTGCTGGAGATCGGAACGGGCTGGGGTGGACTGGCTCTCTACGCGGCGCGAAATTACGGATGCCGCGTGACGACTACGACCATCAGCAAGGACCAGCACGACGGGGCCCACGAGCTTTTTCGGGCTGCCGGCCTGCTGGGCAGCCGCATCGAGCTGCTTTTCGAGGACTACCGGAGCCTGCAGGGGCGGTACGACAAACTCGTGAGCGTGGAGATGTTCGAGGCGGTCGGCTTTGCGCGCTACGACGAATTCTTCGCAACGTGCGACCGGCTGCTCTCGCCGGACGGCTCGATGCTGCTGCAGACGATCACGGTGCCCGACCAGCGATTTGCCGAATACCTCGAATATGCCGATTGGATCCAGACCTACATTTTCCCCGGGTCCGAGCTTTCCTCCGTGGGCGAGATCCAGAAGTCGCTGGCGCGGTCCACGCAACTCACGCTGCATCATTCGGAAGAAATCGGCCAGCACTACGCGCGCACGCTGGCGGCCTGGCGGCAGCGCTTTCAGGCTGCTTTGCCCGAAGCGCGCGCACTGGGCTTTGACGACCGCTTTATCCGCATGTGGGAGTATTACCTGGCCATTTGCGAGGCGTCGTTTCTGGAGCGGAACACGGGGAACGTACAGCTCGTTCTTGCCAAAATAAACGCGCGCAGGGCTTTGTTCGGAGAGCCGCGGGATGCCGGGGAGGACGCGGAACGCGCGGTTGAACGGGGATTGCTGCCGGAAGGGGCTTCCGCGGCGCGGAAGAGTGGAGGGCTGAGGCCGGCATCGGCGCGCGTTTTGTTTTCTTGGGCCGAATCTGGATTAGGAAGACGAAAGGCCCACGGTCAGGAAAGCGCTGACCGTGGCTACCCGGGCCGAGGCTGCGCGCGCGCGGTCCAGCCGTCGGGTTTGACCACCGTGTTTAGCCAGTAGACTACGACGCCGGCCAGCATCAGCAGCGCGCCAAACGCGAGCGACGACATTCCCAGGATGGTTTCTTTTTCTCCGTGAATGGCCGCGATCACCAGCAGCAGCGCCGGGCAGGCGCCCGCCAGCCAGGCGCCTGCCATGCCTCCCGGAACGCGGAACGGCCGCGGCAGGTTTGGCTCGCGATAGCGCAACGCGATCAACGCGGCGAATTCCAGGAGCACGCTCGAGCCGGAGACGAGGATGTCGATGGTCACCAATCGCTCGAAGCCCAGACCGAGGCACAGCCCCCAGGCGACGGCGCAGACGGTGATGGCCACCCAGGGCGCGCCCGTGCGCGGGTGCACTTTGGCGAAGACGCCGGGGAGCATTCCGTCCTGCGCCATGGCCAGCGGCAGCCGCGAGTAGCTCAGCAGCAGCACGTTGAGCATGCCGAACGCGCTGAGCAGGCCGCCGATCACCAGCGCCACGCGCAGCCAATTGCCGCCCAGCAGGCCGGCGATGTCTGCCCACGAACCTGTCTCCCACGCGCCCGGTGAAAGCCCGGTGAGCGCGACAGCGGCAACAGGCACGATGTACGTGAGCGACACAACCGCGACAGCGGCGAGCATCGCGCGCGGATAGTTGCGCTGCGGGTTCTCCACTTCCGTGGCGATGGTGGACGCGTTGTCCCACCCCATGTAGTTCCACATGGCGATCAGGATGCCGCCGGTCATTCCCACGGTGGAAGCGGAAGGCGGCGCAGCGTTGGCGAGCGCGCCGTGACGAAACGGGGCGAGAAAGCAAATCACCACGAACGGCGCAGAGAGCGCCAGAAACAGCCATGTGGAGGTCGAGGCCACCACGCGAACGCCGGCGATATTCAGCACCACGCACGCGAGCACCACCGTTGCTCCCACCACCACTCCGCGGTTGCCCTGGCCAAACCACGGAAACAGCCGGACCAGATAGGCCACGAAGAGCGTGGGATAAATGGCCATGTCGAAGATGCTGGCCACCAGGGAGAGCCACGCCTCCTGGAATCCCCAGAATCTGCCCATGCCGCGGCACACCCAGGCGTAATAGCCGCCTTCTTCGGGGATGGCGCTCGAAAGTTCTCCCACCATGTACGCGGTGGGAAGGCTCCAGAGAATCGGAGTGATCAGCAAAATCAGGATGCCGCGCCCGTAGCCCGCGCCGTGAACGATGTCTTCCGTGCCGTACGTGCCGCCGGAGACCATGAAGAATGTGGCGGCGACGAGCGGCCAGAGCGTGAGCTTGTAACGTCGCGTGGCAGGAGTGGATTCCGTGCTGGAAGGAACAACGGCTGCTGTGTATTCCGCCAATTTCGGCTTGTGACCTCCGTCGAACCGCGTGCGCGGCTTTTGCCGCCGCGCACAACTTCAATTGAAGCTGAGAATACAGCGATTGCCCGCGGCTGCAAGAAAAATCACGCGCTCGTTTGAAGATTTTTTGGAGACGGGGACGAATGAAAAAAGAGCGGGCGGCCGCAGCTCAACTTTGCGCGGGCGGCAGGGTTTCGCGCGGGCGCCGGAGATTGCGTTCGAGCGTGAATCCTACCCACACCAGGCTGCCTCCCACCAGCAGCAGATGCAGCCACCAGGCTTCCGCGGAATTGACCACCACGAACTGGAAGTAAAACGTGTAGAGGTTGATGATCAGAAACGTCATGCCGTAGCTGCGCACGATCTGCTGGCCGAGCGCGCCGCCCAGCACCAACGAGGCCACGCTCACCAGTCCCCAGACGATGCTGAACGCCACGCGCTCGCCGCTGTTGTTGCTCCAGGTCACGTCTTTCTCGAAATACCCGAAGACGGAGAGGAACCATAGCGCCAGATGAATATCCAGCAGGCCCAGATGGGCGTAGACGCGCGAGAACGCCTGGTAGGGACCGCGCATCACCGTGGCATGCAGCCAGGCTACGCACAGGAATCCGATACCGAGCAGAAGGAAGCGAAGCGGGTAGGTCAGCGCCAGCCAGTAGGCGCCCCAGTCGGAAGCGTAGCCCGTCTCTCCGCCGAAGAAGATGAAGAAACAGACGCCGGCGTGAATCAGGATCAGCCGGTTTTGCAGCGCGTAAGCGAGAGCCACGAGAAGGGCAGACTGCACTCCAATCAGCGCCGGCCAATTTTTCGATCCGGTGGAGAAATCAACGGCCAGCAGAAAAGTCAGCCCCTGTAGCGCGAATCCCCCGGCCATTTCCAATGCGGCGCCGGTCTTCTCGAGGCCCCTCGATGTCGCCAGGTAGCGCCCCAGAAAGATGAAGCCAAGCGTGGCCACGGCGAGTCCCGCCTCGCCCAGCCGCATGGCATTCACGTATTCGTTCGCCAGGATCACGAGGCCGGCGCCCGCGGTTACGGCGCCGAGGATGGTGAACCAGCGCACGAGCACCATGACATCCCAGGCCGTGGTGGGGTAGCGCTCGGCGATGCGGCGGGCTTCTGAGGGGGTGAGGATGTGCTGCGTGACGAGCAGGTCGAGCTCCGCGGCGATGCGGCGATTGAGCGAGCCCTTCATGTATTTGCCCGCGCCGCCTGCCGTTGCATTTGCCGGAGAACAACCTCGCACGCGAAGCCCGCGGCAAACAGGCCCAGCCCGCCCAAAAAGAAGAAAGTGCCGGTGTGGAAGCGCCGCCAGCAGCTTTCGAAGTAGCGGGTGAATACATTCACGGCAAATATGGTGACGCCGAAGCCCGTGAACAGGGGATTGTGCAACCTGGCCCCGGCCACGATTTGGGCAATCGCGGCTGCAAAGAGCACCCACGTCCAGACCGTTTCCGGCCCCCAGCTCCTTTGAAACTCAAGGCTCAGAATCAGCAGGGAGAGGTTCAGGTAAACGAGGCCGAGCGTCTCGTAAGCCATGAAGAAGCGGCCCGTCTGGTTTCGAAAGCTGCGCTCGTGGTAGACGCCCAGGGCGATGACGGCCAGTGCTGCCAGGCTCATCAGGCGCGGGTCCTGAATAGCAAGCTCGTAGGTGGAGCGGCCGAGCATGGAGGACCACGAACCGACCCAATGAAAGAAAATAATCAGCGCGAGGATCAGCAGGAAAGTATTGGCGTAACGATAGGCGAGCACCAGCACGGGAGCGAGCACGAGCCCGCCGGTAATGAGAATCAACGAATTGTTCGCAATATCCATCCCATGGAAGGCCAATCCGATGCCCAACGCCGCGCACACCACGCCAAGCATCAGCACCGAGTTGGAAGACGAGGTGTAGCGCGCGAGCTTGTCCATGGAGAGGCGGATGCCCAGCGCCGTGAGACCGCAGCCTGTGGCCATCAGCAGGAATGCCGCGAATACTTCCGAGTGCGAAACCGCGGCCACCAGGCCGAGCAGTCCGAAGAAGGCGATCATCCCGCCGGCAATGCCGAAGGATTTGATGGTCTGCGCGATGCCGAAACTCCCGGCGTCGTAACGCTCGCGGAGCAAGGCATGCGTGTTCGCGGGAATCAGGCCGTCGGTAAGCCACTGGCCGACGTCCTTTGCAAGCTGCTCCCGGACGGCACGATTCGCCATACGCGCTGGATTCTCCCTGGACCTGCGAAAGGTACTGCAATTGGATGAAGTCTAGCACGCGGGAAAAAGCGTGGAGAGCGCGCGGACCTGTGGCGTGTCCATCCAGGAAAGGCCGGGATTCGTGGTCTCAGACGGCGTGGTAGGCGTGTCGCATGTTCATCACGTCGGAGAGAGCGCGCTCGACCAGCGTGCCCATGTCCGTGGTGCCCACGCGGCGGGTTGCGGGTCCTGCGCCGCGCAGCAGGTCCGGCGTGCGCCAGCCTTCGGCCAGCACTAGCTCGATGGCGCGTTCGATGTCCGCGGCTTCGCTCTCGAGGCCCAGCCCATGGCGCAGCAGCAGCGCGGCGGTGGCGATGGCGCCCAGCGGATTGGCCGTGCCGGTTCCCGCGATGTCCGGCGCCGAGCCGTGCACCGGCTCGAACATTCCCACGCGGCCTCCAATCGTGGCGGAGCCCAGCATGCCCAGCGAGCCGGCCAGCACGGCAGCCTCGTCGGACAGGATGTCGCCGAACAGGTTTTCCGTCACCACCACGTCGAAGCGCAGCGGATTGGTGATCAGCAGCATGGCGAAGGAGTCCACGTAATAGTGCTCGATGATTACGTCGGGATAGTCGCGGGCCACGCGCGTCACCACTTCGCGCCACAGGCGCGACGTTTCGAGCACGTTGGCCTTGTCCACGGAAGCGACGCGATGGCGGCGGTCGCGGGCAGCCTCAAAGGCCACGCGCGCGATCCGTTCGATCTCCGGCGCGGTGTAGCGCATGGTGTTGAAGGCGCTGGCGCCGGGCTCGTAGCCGCGCGGCTCGCCGAAATAGAGGCCACCCAGCAGTTCCCGGACGATGAGAATGTCCACGCCGCGCACAGCCTCCGGCCGCAGCGGAGTGCACCCTGCGAGCGCCTCATGGGCCACCACGGGCCGCAGGTTGGCGAAGCCGCCCAGCGCCTGGCGCAGCGCCAGCAAGCCCGCCTCCGGCCGCTGGTGCGCCGGCGCGCCGTCAAACTCGGGCGAACCGACCGCGCCCAGCAGCACAGCGTCGGCGTCGAGCGCGGATTCACGCGTTTCTTCCGGAAGAGGATTGCCCGTCTCGCGCACGGCCGCCGCGCCGATGGAGTTCTCCGTAAAGCGGAAGTCGTAGCCGCACACATCGCCGAGCGAGCGCAGCACGCGCACCGCCTCGCGCGTCACCTCCGGACCAACGCCATCTCCTGGCAGCACTGCGATTCTGTACGGCATGTCTTCCTCCGTTCCGTGCCCG
>DATFZR010000531.1:0-9836 GCA_035314265.1 Candidatus Acidiferrales bacterium | reverse complement strand
CAGGCTTAGCGCGAGGCCAAACACGGACTACACCACCTTCACCAGCATCACCAACTGGTGATACACTACTGAATATGAAGCGAGCTACCGTCACACTTCCCGATGACCTGGCTGAGGCCGTGGATCGCTATTCACGCGCACAGGAGGCTGGGGCGCCGTTCACAGCGGTGGTCCAAGTGGCCCTGCGGCAGTTTCTGACGGAGCGCGGATACCTGCGCGCGCGAGAAGCCCTGCGAATCACGCCCGCACGGCGCGGCAGTGGGCGCCGTGACGTGAGTCAGGCCCACGATCGCTATCTGGCGGCCCGATGAGGAGAGCTATCCTCGTTGATGCCGGCCCCCTGTATGCCGCCGCCGACCCGGATGATAGCCATCACCGGCGGGCACACCGGGAGTTGAGAAACCTGGTTCGAGACGCACGGGAGGTGATGCTGGCTTACCCGACGCTCTGCGAAGCCTACACGCTCGTGCTCTACCGGCTCGGGAAGAGATCCTGCGCGCGGTGGTCGAATGAGGTTCTGCGCGGTGTCTCGCTGATCAATCCAGCTCCCCAGGACTACCAAGAGGCCATGAAGAAGCTCCAGGCCTTTGCGGACCAACCCATCACCCTGTTCGACGCGACGGTGGCAGTGCTGAGCGCGCGCATGGGCGTGGAAGTCTGGACGTACGATCATCACTTCGACCTCATGAGCGTCGCGGTCTGGCGCTTGCCGGTCTGAGGTCCGGCGCCACGGGAGGCTCGCCCGCGAAAGGCACACAGGCTGAAGCCTGTGCCACTAGGGGTGGGGTTTGCCGGAGCCGGTGGTTTGGGTTGCGGGGGCGGCGCCTGGAGTGGGCGGGGCTTCGCCGGCGGGGCGCTGGCCGGTCCAGGTGACTTCCACGCGCTCGTGGAGCGTGCTGAAGAGTTTGCGGCCTTCGAAGTTGGCGCTGAGTTTTAGCGGGAGGTAGATGGAGTCGCCCATGCGGATCTGTTCGAAGCTCAGGTCTGCTTTGTCGAGGGCGGCTACCAGGCCGAGCATTACGCGGACGCGCTCGGTCAAATTGGCGTCCACTCTTACGATTTCCCATTCCTGCTCGTCGACCCAAACCTTGCCGGTGAGCTTGTTGAGCACGTAGTCCTGACGGCGGCGAATGGGCAGATCGGCCGAGCGCGGCCAGAAATGCAGGACGATCGCCGGGCGGCCGGACACCCATTCGCGGCCAACCACCTCCGCCCTGTAGCGATCGAAGAGCTCGGGATCGAGGGGCACGCGGTCTGAATCTCCGCCACCGAACTTCAGAGTTCCTCGGCTTTCGATGAAGCGCTGCCGGCGGTCCCTCTCGTCGGCCAATTCGGTGGGGCTGAGACTCTTGCCGTTTCGCTCGACGAGGCTGGCGTAGACGCCTCCGGCGAGGGGGCCGACGTCGTAGGTGCGGTCCTCGCGCTCGCGCAGATGACCCTTGTCGTCCGTTTTTTCGATAACGGTGTGCTGCACGGAGCGGAATTGGGAGCTGGCGCTGCGCACGCCCGGACTGGTTACAGTGGCCAGGACTTTGTGCAGCACTTCTTCGGCGGAAGGGAGGGGCGGGTCGTTGTTTGAAAGGCCCGAAGACGTGGCGAGCGGAGACAGCAGCAACGCCGCACAGGCAAATGCGAGCGGAGCGACCGGCCTCGAAGAAAGCTTCAGCAAACGAACTTGCCCCCGACCTAGTGTACTGGAATCCCGCGCGGCCGTGCGTGGTGTTAGGAGGCCTCGCGTCCTTCGAGCTTAGCGCTGCGTTCCATGGCGCGTTCCAGATTTTCCCGCAGATTGATGAGGCTCAGAAACGTATTGAGGATGCGCGCCTTCATATCGTCGGAAAGGCGAAGACCGCCAGTGGCTATGTGGCTTACGCGTTCGCCATGGTCGCGAATGAAGTCCGCAATTTCATCGTGACGTTTGGCGGTGGCCCCGGAGGGCGCGGTCTCGCGGCGCATGGCGGCGCAATTGCCGTCCAGCCAGACGAGGTAATGGTGAACGCACAGCCCGCCTTCGAGAAGCATGGCGGGGACCTCAGATTTGCAGCCCTGTGCCTGACAGGAAGCCATAGGAATCGCGGACCCGGGCTCTTTCTGGATAGCACGGCCTTATGGCTGGCGCCAGCGGGCAGAGGGGGGGATTTCCATGCGAGGTAATGGGTGTGGTGGACGAGGCGTGCGGGGCCATTGCGACGGTATTGCTTCCGCATCGTTTTCCGACCGCAGGGCTGCGCCCCGCGCTACAGGCGGGTTAGCGCTGTGCGGACGCGCGGGCGTTTAGATCGTGGGTGACCAGGCGGACCAGGGATTCGAGGAGGGTGGTGCGTGGGTAGTGATTGTGATTGATGAACTCCAGAACGCGGGAGTCGGCAGCATCTTCGAACGGCATGGCTACCGCCCAGTGGTCGGCTAGAACGGCGCCCAGGTTGTTTCCGCCGGGATAGACGGCATCGGTGGATTCGAGCTGGCCGTCGTTGCGAGGACCGAAAGCGTTGAGGAGCTGCCAGGACTGCAGCAGAAGCTTTGACGTATTGGCCCTGGAGGATATGGCAGCGACGGAATAAACGGGAACGCCGGGGTCGGGGTGGCGGGCGAGGAAATCCTGGCGGACGTCGCGGCGCAGGCTGTGGAGCGCGGCGGAAAGGTCGCCGGCGCATCCGCCCAGGTTGACGGACTGCAGCCAGCCCTGCGCCTGCGCCGGAAGGAGATCGGCGATGGGCGAACCGCCGATGGCGCCGGCTACGGTGACGAGCGCGGCGACGGTGCGCGCGGCGAGGGGATCGGAGGCCAGGCCTTCGAGCACGTCTGCCGCACCCTTGCTGTAGGCGATGACGATGAATTTGCGCGGGTCCTTGCGGTAGCTGTCTTCCAGAAATCGCGCGATGTCGCGGCCGTTATCGGTGCTGGAGCGGTTGGGGGCGGGAAGCGAGTCCACGGTGAGCCCGTGGGCGGCGCGCAGATGCTCGACGCCTTCCTTGAAGGCGGGCGCTTCCGCGGTGCAGGCGGAAAGGAAGCCGGGAATGATGGCCAGGCGGTAGTTGGTGGGAATGGGGCCGAGCGCAACGCGGTTTGCGGGCGGGGATTCGACGAAATTGGAGCACGGGCCCCAGCCGCCCGCGTCGGGATGCTCCTTTTCCAGCACGCTGCAGAAGAGTGCGCCGAAGGCCGCGCCGCGGCCCTGGCCCGCGCCGGAACTCGACTCGCGGATCTGCATCACGACCACGCGACCGTCGGAATGGAAACCGCCTCCGGTGGCCGTACGCGCATCCGTGAGCGGCTGCGACGGGGAGAGATACACCTTCGCGGCGATGAGCCCGGTGGAGACGAGGCTGTCGGCGACGAAATCGCGCTCCTTGTCGACGTCCGGATCAATCTTGTGAGTGACGCCGTTTTTGGTGCGCTGGTCTCGTTCAATGCCGACATCGTGGGTGCCCGCGCCCACCCACACCGTCTGCCCGTTCACGGAGTAGGGAGATTTCCAGACGCGGTTGTGGTGGCGCTGGTAGACGACCTCAAAGGGCTCGGCGAGGGCGAATCCAAAATCCTGCGCGCGACCAAAGAGATACAGCTCGCTCATGGGCATTTCCACGTAGGACTGCTTGGTGAGGCTGGAGAGCAGGCCGTGGAGGACCGCGTCTTCTTTTGTTTTGTCCACGAGGACCCAGCCGGCTTGCTGGAAGAGCTGGCGGAGGCGATCCTCGGAGCCGATGAGGACGAAATTCGTCATATCGCCGAGGTTGCCGTGGTTGTCGTCGTTGCGGCGGGGGATTTTGTCCAGAATGTCGCGCGTGAATCCGGGAACGGTGGAGGCTACGGGCAGGGAATCGGCGGAGCCGGCCGCGGCGTGGCCGACAATTTTCACGTCCACGTGATACGAGCCTGTGCCGGTGTCGTTGGACATCTGGTTGATGCCGAGGAAAAGCCGGCCGGCCACGGGCGCATTGAAGCGATGGCTCGCGCCCAGTTGAAAGGGGCGCGCCGCCTCTGAATCTCCGATACGCGCGATCAGCGCGCCGCGTCCCGCCTCGTTCACGGGGAGAATGCGCATCAGGTCCTTCCAGCCGCGGGGGAGGCCGTCGGGTCCGGTGGACTGCTGTGCGTCAGCATACTGGAGCTTGCCGGATGCGGTTACCTCGACGCTGTCGCCCGGCTTGAGGTCAACGCCCGTATCTTTCCACTTTGTGGAGCCGGCCAGATCGCCGGAATAGGAGGAGGAGCTGCTCTGTGGTGATGAGGCGCCTGCCTGCGGCGCGGGAGCTGGGGCGGAGGCGTCTTGCGCGACGCGTTGCGCGAGCAAAGAACCGGCCGCGCACAGAAAAACGGCGCATAGGAGCAGGCAGCGGAAACCGGGTCTGGGTGAAACTGCGTTCATCATTTTCCTTCCGCCGCGCGGACGACGCACAGAGGGTGCGAATCAGGATAGCGCCCGGAGGAGGAGGCCACAACATAGGGAGTCCCGGGAGAGGGAATGGGTTGTCCCGCGGCGGGCGGCGGCCGGGGACATCGGGCTGCGCGGGAGAGCATTGACATTTCACAGCGCAGCACGCAGCATCCCGCAAAGCCGTGAACGGGCCCGGCGTATGGGAACGGATGCATCGGTAACAGGAGGAAGACATGCTGAAAGAATTCAAAGAATTTGCCATGCGCGGCAACGTGCTGGATATGGCTGTGGGCATCATCATCGGCGCGGCATTCGGGAAGATCGTGGGCTCGTTTGTGGAGGATGTGCTGATGCCGCCGCTGGGCCTGCTGCTGGGCAAAGTGGACTTCAGCAATTTGTTCGTGAATCTTACGGCGAAGTCGTACGAGACGGTGGCGGCGGCGAAGGCGGTGGGCGCGCCCACGCTGAACTACGGAGTCTTCTTGAACCAGTGCATCAACTTTTTGATCGTGGCGTTTGCCGTGTTTCTGCTGGTACGTGCGGTGAACAGGTTCAAGCGGGATGAGAAGGCTCCGGTGGTGGCGGCGACTACGCGTGCGTGTCCTTATTGCGCGATGGATGTGCCGTTGGCGGCGAAGAAGTGCGGGCATTGCACGTCGGGGTTGAGCGCGGCGTAGCGGGTTGCGCGGGGGAGAGTGGAGAGAAAGGCTTCCGGAACGTGCCCACGGTCAGGAAGGCGCTGACCGTGGCTACCACCTGACACCGCCCTTAATCGGGGTGGTGGACTGCCAGGACGAGTTTGCGTCCGCCGGGGTCGGTGTCGGAATTTTTGAAGGTGATTTCTAGTTTGTCGCGGATGCCTTCTGCGAGGACGCCTGTGACCGTGTCGTCCCAGACGGGAGAGCCTTCCTTGGGGGTGACGCGGACGTGGAAGGTGTGCTGGCCGACGGCGATGGACACATCCTTTTTGTCGAATTCTCCAGACGTGGTGGTTCCCAGAGTGATCCCGCGACGCTTTCCTTCCAACTTTTCTTCCAGGAGGATTTTGTCGTCGGCGTAAACCTGGAGCGTGGCCTGCTTGAAGGGGTGTTTGCAGTAGACCTCGAGCATCGCGATCACTACGGGTCTTGCAGCAGGCGGCGCAGGCGGAGGGGGAGTCTTTGCGCTTGCCGCAGCAGCGGGCGGATTGCCGCGCGGGGTGCGCTCCGCCGCGGCTTTCTGCGGAGCGGGCTGGACAGTTCCCTGCGTGCCGGCAACAGGCGTGCCCGGCGCGGGCGTGCCCTCGGGCGGAGCTTTTTCTGCCGTTCCGCCAGGCTGTGCCGGCGGAGATTCCGGGGCGGGAGACGTAACTTCGGGCGCAGTGGACTGGCTATTGGGAGTGCTCTTCGCCAGCCATTTGCTGACCACCACCATCACCAGGAGCAGCGCGACCACGCCCACCGCGGCCCAGGCTATCCGCCTGCTGCTGCCACTGCGCGGGGGGGCGGACGCGAGGAGCGGAGCCCCGGCTTCCGCGGCTGGAGTTGAGGACGGGGCCACGCGCGTCTGCGCCTGGGAATCTACTGCCTGCTGCGCCAGCGAAGCTTGCGTGGGTGGCTGATCCGTTTTGCGCGAAGGCAGCGGGAACGGCTCCGTGCGCTCGGGCTCGGTGCCCGTGTGCGCCGGAAGCGGGCGGCCATCCTTGACGGCTTCCAGGTCCGCAGCCACATCGGCGCAGGTGGCGTAACGGTGCGCGGGGTTTTTCGCCAGGCAACGCGTCAGCACGTCATCGAGGGCTTTGGGCAGGCCCGACTTCGCCTTTGTGGGAGGCGGCGGGTTTTCGTAAGCCACCTGGAACGACGTGATGGTGATCGTGTCGCCGGGAAACGGCTTCTTTCCCGTGCACATCCAGTAGAGCACCGCGCCGAGCGAGAAAATATCGCTGCGGCCGTCAACGGCCCCGCCGCGAAACTGCTCGGGCGACATGTAGGAGGGCGTGCCGAGCGAAGTGCCCTCCTGCGTGAGTTCCGTGCCCTCGAGGCGGGCGATGCCGAAATCGGCGATCTTGGCGCGGCCGTCTGTGGTGATCAGGATGTTGGGCGGCTTGATATCGCGGTGCACCACGCCGTTGCGATGGGCAAAGTCCAGGGCCTTGGCTACCTGAATGCCGATGTCGAGGAGTTGATCGAGCGGCACCTGGGCCGTGGGTCCGAGCAGGAGGTTGAGCGGGCGGCCCTCGACGAACTCCATGACGATGTAGGGCCGGCCGGCCTCGTCTTCCGCGATGTCGTGGATGGTGACAATGCCGGGATGGGAGAGGCGTCCGGCGGCCTGGGCCTCGCGATGGAAGCGCTGCTTGTATTTTTCAACTTCCTGGGGGGAGGCGTTTGCCGTGGAGACGACTTTCAGGGCGACGATCCGGCCGATGTCCGAATCGCGCGCGCGATACACCACGCCCATGGCGCCGCGGCCCAGTTCGTCCAGTACTTCGTAGCGGCCGATCCGTTGCATGGGGCTGGCCCGGAAGAAATGCAGGGCGGGGCTACTCTACCACTACCTGAGTCAACCTAGCGCAGGACGGGTCAGCCTTCCGGGGCACGCGCCGAATGGCGCCGCCGGTTCAGCGCAGGGCGAGCTCCAGTTTCCGGTCAACCATTCCGAGGGCGGAGCCTTTTCCGAACTCGATTTCGAGCGTGTGCGAGCTTCCATCGGTGAAGACGCCGTTGACGGCGGCTTGCTGGTCGTAGGACTCGCGGCGCGAAATCACCCAGGCGCGGACAGAGTGATTGCCGGCGGGAATGGGATGCTTCATGTCCAGCTTCCCCTCGTAGACTTTCATCAGTCCGTAATTGTGCTCGCGTCCGTAAAGAGCGGTCTTGAGGAGCAGCTCGCCATCCACGTAGATATCGAGCGTCGCGGAGTGGAAATTATGCTTGCAGGAGATGTGGAGTGTGGCGGAGCCGTCGGGAATGGCCTGCTGGCCGATTGGCGCGGCGGTGCCGGCCGGCGCTGTACCGGCGGGCTGGCGGGAAGACGCCGCCGCGCCTGCGAGCGGAGAGCCGGCCTCGGCGTCGCGCTGGCGCCACCAGTAGCCGACGCCGAGCGCGAGGAGTAGCGCGGCCACGGCCGCGGCGATCCATGGACGCCGGCCGGCGGTGCTTGGCGGCGCCGGTCGAACGTCTACCGCGACCGTCGCCGTCGTGGGAATCGCGGGAGCCTTTTCGGGGTTGCTTTGTGTTTGGATCGGCTGCGTCCGCTCGCTCGCGGCGGGTGCGGGTGCTACAGGCGTAGCCGGTGCGGTCGGCGCCTGAACGGAAACGGTGCGGGCGCGAACGGGCCTTCCCGCTTTGAGCGCTTCGAGATCGGCGGCCAGTTCGCCGCAGGTGGTGTAACGCTCGTCCGGATTCTTTGCCATGCAGCGGGAGAGGATGGCGTCCAGGTCCGGCGGGAGCCCGGGCTTCACTTGGGTGGCGCGCGCGCTGGGCTCAAAGACGACCTGAAAGGAAATCGTGGTGACGTTATCGCCTGCAAACGGTCTCTGACCCGTGCACATCCAGAATAGAACCGCGCCGAGGGAGAATTGATCGCTGCGCGCGTCCACGGCCGTGCCGCGGAATTGTTCCGGAGACATATAGGACGGAGTGCCCAGCGAAGTGCCTTCCTGCGTCATCTCCACGCCGGCAAGTTTTGCGATGCCGAAGTCGGCGATCTTCGCGCGTCCCTCCGCGGTGACCAGGATGTTGGGCGGCTTGATGTCGCGATGTACCACGCCTGCCTGGTGGGCGTAGTCGAGCGCGCGGGCCACCTGGATGGCGATGTCGAGCACTTGCGCGAGCGGCGGTTGCGCGGGCAGCTCCAGAAACGCATCGAGGGGGCGGCCCTCGATGAATTCCATGACGATGTAGGGCTGGCCGTCGGCGTCCTCGGCGATGTCGTGGATCGTGACGATGCCGGGATGGGAGAGGCGTCCCGCGGCCTGGGCCTCGCGCTGGAAGCGCTGCTTGTAGTGGCCGGCTTCCTGGGGAGATGTGCCGCCGGTCAGGATCACTTTCAGGGCTACGATGCGGCCGATCTGGGTGTCGCGCGCGCGGTAGACCACGCCCATGGCGCCGCGGCCCAGTTCGTTGAGAATTTCGTAGCGGGCTATTTTTTGCAGCATGGCGATGGGCTCGTCGAAGCAGGGGAAAATCCAGCGACCCTCTCAGGGCCTCGATCGGCTTCCAGTCTACTGCGCGGGGCGGCGGGGAACTTCGTGGCCGGAGGCGGGCGTGCTTGAAATGCACACTGGCCGGGGGAACAGGCTGAGCTACTGCGATTCGCGAGCGCTTGTGCGCCGAGCGGTGTCTCGCCACGGGGTGAGCACCTTGTAGCGCGGCGTGGCCGTGGCGTTTTCCTTGCTGGCGGCGAGCAGCTTCCTGCGCACCAGCCAGCCTACGGCGCTCTGCACGGAACTTTTGGACACGCCTATGGACTCGGCAACCTCCTGATAGCTGACCTGCATGACGCTGTCGCGCCGCTGCTGTTACGCGGCAAACCACAAATAGGCAAGAAAGGCCACCGGGCGCCGGTCGTGCCCTACGAGGTCGCGCAACAGCACATCCACGACGTAGTTATCCAGGCTGAGCATTGTTATGCCGGCTGCTATACCGACTGTTAGTATAGCAATCACTGGCTGATTGCAAGGCTTCTCGCGCGCGGCTAGGCTTCGATTGTTCGCAGCGGATTCTCAAACCAATCTCAGCCAAGGAGGCAACGCCGTGATTCGTGGAATCAAATTCGTCGGCATACCCGTTCGTAACCAGGATGCTTCCCTGAAGTTCTACACGGAAAAGCTTGGATTCAAGGTCACTACAGATCAGCCCATGGGCGAGGGCCAGCGCTGGATCGAGCTGATGATTCCCGGGGCGGACACGGGGCTTGCGCTGTTTACGCCGGATGGGCACGAGAAGCGCATCGGGGATTTTCAGTCGATCTCTTTCTGGTGCGACGACGTATTCGCCACGTCGAAAATATTGAAGTCCAAGGGCGTGGAATTTGAAGCGGAGCCGAGGGCGGAGCAGTGGGGGACCATGGCGATCATCAAGGATGTGGACGGGAACAAGTTCGTGATGTCGAGCAGGGGGAAGTAGGCGGAGCGGGCTGCTTTATTCGTGGCGCAACGAGACGATTGGGTCCACGCGGGTGGCGCGGCGCGCGGGAAGATAGCAGGCCACGAACGCGACGCCGGCGAATAGGACGGCCACGGCGAAAAACGTGAGCGCGTCGGCGGGCTCCACTCCAAAGAGCAGGCTGGCCATCAATCGAGTGAGACTCCACGCGCCGGCAAATCCGAGCGCGATGCCGGCCAGGGCGAGATCCGAGCCCTGTTTCAGCACGAGGCGCAGAATCCTGCGCGGATCCGCTCCCAGGGCCATGCGGATGCCGATTTCGCCCGTTCTCTGTTGCACCCAGTAGCACATCAACGCGTATAAACCCACCA
>DATFZR010000530.1:0-2162 GCA_035314265.1 Candidatus Acidiferrales bacterium | reverse complement strand
CCGCAGCCGACATCCGCCGCGCTGCCGCCTGCTTCAAGCTTCGCTTGCACGCCGTCGAGCGCGGGAATCCACGCGCTCACCAGATTCGCCGCGTAGCCCGGGCGGAAGAACTTCTCGCAGCCGTGGAACACGTTTTCGTTGTGTTCGTGCCAGCCCATACCGGCGCCGCTGCGAAACGAATCGGCGATGCGAGGAACCGCGGCGAGCGCGCCCACGGCGAGTTGGAAGGCACCGGGCAGGTAGGCGGGGCTGTCTTCGTTGGCCATCGTGAAGGCCTGCTCGTCGTTCAGGCTGAACTTCTCCGTCTTCGCGTCGTAGGTGATGTAGCCTCCCGCGGCCTGCGAGGCCAGCCATTCGCGCAGATAACGTTCGTCGGTTCCCGTCTTTTTGGCCAGTTCTGCCGAGGTCAGGGGACCAGCGGCGAGCGCCTTATACAGCCCCAGCTTTTCGCCGATCACCACCATCCCCGCATGCACGGCGGCGCCCAGATCGCCCACAAAGCGGCCCACGAAAGCATTGAGTTTATCCATGTCGAGTGCCATCAGATTTCTCCTCTTAACGGAAAGATGCCGGAAAATGACGCAGCAAGGGTGTAGAAGGACGCGAGAAAATACTATGAGGCGCTGATTATCCCTCCACCATGCCGCAAGCGGCAAGGGGAAATAGGAAATACCCCAGGTCGGCCGCCTGGGCTGGGCTCGGCATCGGGCGGGAAGCCGGCGCCGCTATTTCTGCGAGCGGCGCAGGAACGTGGGCACGTCCAGGTCGTCGGCGGAAATATCGCCGGTGACGCTCGATACGTTGCGCTGGACCTGCGCGACGATGCTGTCGGTCGCGCGGCTGCCGCCGCCGCTCCCGCTTACCGCGGATACCGCGCCACCACCGCCCGCGGCCGCCACGGCGTGCGTGGCCTTCCATTCCTTGGGCAGGTAGGCCGGCTTCTGCTGCGAGAGGCGGCGCGTGACGGCTTCCTTGAAGCCGGCGGCGATCACGGTGATTTTCACCTGGTCCTTGAGCGATTCATCCTGCACGGCGCCGAAAATGATGTTGGCGTTTTCGTGCGCGGCTTTCTGGATCACCAGCGACGCCTCGTTCACCTCGTGCAGCGACATGCTGGAAGAGCCGCTGATGTTGATGAGGATGCCGTGGGCGCCCTGGATGCAATTGTCTTCCAGCAACGGGCTATTGATGGCGCGGGTGGCGGCCTCGGTGGCGCGGTCGGGACCGGACGCGAGCGCCGTGCCCATCACGGCGTAGCCCATGCCCTTCAGGATGGTGCGCACGTCTGCGAAGTCGCGATTGATGATGCCGGGAATCGTGATGATGTCGCTGATACCCTGTACGGCCTGGCGCAGCACGTCGTCTGCGATGCGGAACGCCTCAAAGAAGCTGGTGCCCTTTTCGATGGTGCTGATCAGGCGCTCGTTGGGGATGACGATGACGGTATCCACGCAGGCGACCAGTTCGGCCAGGGCCTGCTCCGCCTGCACCATGCGGCGCTTGCCTTCAAATGAAAACGGTTTGGTGACCACGGCCACGGCCAGAGCGCCCAATTCGCTGGCGAGCGAAGCCACCACGGGCGCGGCGCCGGAGCCCGTGCCTCCGCCGAGGCCGGCGGTGATGAACACCATGTCGGAGCCTTCGAGCGCTTCGATAATTTTCTCGGTGTCTTCGAGCGCGGCCTTGCGGCCGATGTCGGGGTTGGCGCCGGCGCCGAGTCCTTTGGTGAGCTTCGCGCCGAGCTGCAGTTTGACGCCCGCGGCGGAAAGCTGGAGCGCCTGCTGGTCCGTGTTGGCGGCGATGAACTCGATGCCTTCCACCTTCGCGCGGATCATGCGGTTCACGGCATTCGAGCCGCCGCCGCCCACGCCGATCACTTTGATCTTTGCGGCCAGCGCGTGGTCTTCGCTGAATGAATACTTCACCCCGGCATCCTTCTGCGCCATGTTGCCTCCCTCTTTGGACTGTTTCGAGTTTCCAGCCACTGCGTCACCCCTTCCAGACATCCTTTAATTTTTGACGCCAGCCCGGCGAACGCGATTGCTGGCCGCCGCCGGGTTGCGCGCGATGCCCGTAGAGCGCCAGCCCCGCGGCCACGGCGAATTCCGGATGCGCGAATTCCTCGGGCAGCCGTGCGATGCCGCGCGGGCGGCCCAACCGCA
>DATFZR010000529.1:0-9544 GCA_035314265.1 Candidatus Acidiferrales bacterium | reverse complement strand
GAGTCACGGCCACGGACCCCGTTACTTTCGCCGTCGTGCCGCTTGTATTGATGGGCGTGGCCCTGGCGGCGCTCTACGTGCCCGCACGCCGCGCCATGCGGGTGGACCCGTTGGTGGCGTTACGTCATGAATAGCCGGGAGACCAGCGCGCAAGATGTAGCGGCGACTTCACGTCGCCACATTTTCATCTTCAGAACGAGGTGATTCACAACATGAGCGGCCTTTTCACCGACTTCTTCCTTGGAATCCGTACCCTCTTCCGGCGTGAATCCGTTGAATCCGAAATGAACGACGAACTCCGCTTCCACGTCGACTGCCAAACCGAGAAATACGTCTCCTCCGGCCTCTCCCGTGAAGAAGCCGCGCGCCGCGCCCGCATCGAGTTGGGTGGCCTCGAGAAGGCGCGCGAAGAATGCCGCGATGCGCGCGGCACGCGCCTGCTGGAGACCCTGGTGCAGGACGTGCGCTATGCCCTGCGCATGCTGCGCAAGAATCCGGGATTCACCGCCGTCAGCATTATCACGCTGGCCCTTGGCATCGGCGCGAACGCCGCGATATTTTCCCTGATGGACGCGGTGCTGCTCAGCCCGCTGCCCGTGCGCAACCCGGAGGAACTGGTTCTCATTTCAACGGCCGATTCGGAATCGCAAGTCACCAACTCCTTCTCCTATCCTATGTATCTGGACCTGCGCGACAAGAACGACGCGTTCGCCGGCGTAATTGCCCGCGGCGGCGCTCAGTTCAACCTCAACTACAGGGGAGTGAACGAAAAGGTGCGCGGCGAGCTGGTCTCCGGGAATTACTACGACGTGCTCGGCGTGCGTCCGTGGATTGGCCGCCTCTTCACTCAACAGGATGACGTGATTCCCGGCGGGCACGCGGTGGTCGTGATCAGTTTCGGTTTCTGGCAGCGCCGTTTCGGCAGCGACCCCGGCGTCATCGGCCAGACCATCCTGCTCAACGAGCACCCCATGACCGTCGTCGGCGTATCGCCCCCGGGCTTCTATGGCACCCGGTTGGACTCGGAACAGGACGTCCGAGTGCCCCTGATGATGACCTTGGTATTCAAACCCGTCCCCAACAACCGCATGGAGAGCCGCTATCACCAGTGGCTGGACCTGATGGCGCGGTACAAACCCGGCATCGGCATGGTCCAGGCGCAGGCCTCGGTGAACGTTTTGTTCCATCAGATCATCGCGTCGGAGGAGCACATGCTCCCGGCGGACACTACCGAGTTCAAACGCAAACGATTTCTGGCGCGAAGAATAGTTCTCGATCCGGGCATGCGTGGCGTCGATTCGTTGCAGCACCAGATGAGCCGGCCGCTCCTGCTGCTTTTTGCCGTGACCGGCATCGTGCTGCTGATCCTCTGCGCCAATCTCGCCAACCTCTCGCTGGCGCGATCCGCCGCCCGCGAACAGGAGGTGGCCGTCCGCCTGGCTCTTGGCGCGGGGCGATCGCGCCTGGTGCGGCAATGGCTCACGGAAAGCATCGCTTTATCGTTTCTCGGCGCCATTGTCGGCGTGCTCGTGGCCTATTGGGGAAAGGTCGCGCTGCTCAGCTTCGTTCCGGCGGACTTTCGCGCCAACCTCGAATCGCCGCTGGGATGGCGCGTCTTCGCGTTGCTGCTGGTGGTGGCCGTGGCGATGGGCGTGCTTCTGGGCCTGGCGCCCGCATTGCGCGCCTCGCGTTCCACGCTGGGCAAATCGCTGCACTTGGATTCGCGCACGGTCGCCTCGAGCGGCGGCGTCATGAGCCTGCGTGGCGGGCTCATCCTGCTCCAGGTGGCGCTGTCGCTCCCGTTGCTCGTCGGTGCAGGACTCTTCCTGGCCAGCCTGCGCAATCTGGAGGGCATGGACACTGGATTTCAGAAGGACAACATCCTGCTCGCCAGCCTCAATCCGTCGCTCAACGGTTATCCCCAGGATCGCGTTCACGCCCTGTACTCCGATATTCTGGCTCAGCTTCGCGCGCAACCAGGCGTCCGCTTGGTGGGACTGACCACGAACTCGCCGATTTCCGGCGGGTGGGATGAACTGAGCGTGGTCGTCGAGGGTTACTCTCCACGCCAGGGCGAAGACATGAACCCGAACTGGGCCGCTGTTTCCTCCGGCTATTTTCAGTCTCTCGGGATTCCCTTGCTCGCCGGCCGCGACTTCACCGAGCAAGACGGTCCCGGCGCTCCCCCTGTAGCCATCATCAACGAGACCATGGCCCGCTACTTCTTTAAGGACGGGAATCCCATCGGCCGCAAGATCGGCCTGGAAAAAGTGGCGGACACGGAAATCGTCGGCGTGGTGAAAGACTCCAAGTACTCGAACCTGCGTGAGAAGCCGCCGCGCCACATGTACATGCCGGTCGCGCAACAGGACCGGCTCTTTGACCTGACGCTCGCCGTGCGCACCACCGGCGATCCTCGCGCGGCTGTGGACCTGGTACGCGCGGCAACGGCTCGCGTGGATGCGCACCTGCCGATCTACGACGTGATCACGCTCCAAGCACAGATTGACGCTTCGCTCGGTCCCGACCGCCTGATCGCCTGGCTTTCCGCGCTGTTCGGAATCGTGGCGACGCTGCTGTCCGCCATCGGCCTGTATGGAGTGGTCGCCTTTTCCGCGGGACGGCGCACGCGTGAGATCGGCATCCGCATCGCCCTGGGCGCAATGCCCGGCAACATTCTGGACCTGGTGCTGCGGCAAACGGGTTACGTTGTGGCGGCAGGACTTCTACTGGGGGCTGGAGTTGCGTTCGGAGTGAGCCGCGTGGTTGGCAGCATGCTCTTCGGCGTGAGCCCGCTCGAGCCTTCGGTGTATCTGCTGGCGGCATTCCTGCTGGCGGCGGCAGCCGCGCTGGCGGCCTACCTTCCCGCGCGCCGCGCCACGCGCGTGGATCCAGTGATCGCGCTGCGCTACGAGTAGCGCTCATCCTTCAAAGAGAAGTTCCTTCGCGCGTTGCGTGGCCCGCGCCACGGCCTTGATCAGTGCGATGCGCACCTTCCCGTCTTCCAGTTCGAGAATGCCGTCGATCGTGCAGCCTGCCGGCGTGGTCACGCCGTCTTTGAGCATCGCCGGATGGTCGCCTGTATCGAGCACCATCCGCGCCGCACCGTTCATCGTCTGGGCCGCGAGCAGTGTGGCCACGTCACGAGGCAGGCCCGTCTTCACGCCGCCATCCGTCAGCGCCTCCAGCACGATCCACAGGAACGCCGGACCGCTCGCCGAGAGCCCTGTCACCGCGTCCATATGCTTCTCGTCCACCACCACGGTGCGGCCAACCGCTTCAAACAGTTCCTGCGCCATCGCCACGTGCGCCGGGCTCGCGTGCTTTCCCTTCGATATTCCCGTCATCCCCGCCCCGACGGCGCACGGCGTGTTCGGCATCGCGCGGACCACCGGCACTCCCGGCGGCAGATGCTCCTCAAGATAGGTCGTCGGCACCGAAGCCGCCACGGACACAATCATCTGTTTTGACGTAATCTGCGCGCGAATCTCCTCGAGCACCTCGCGCACCTGGGTCGGCTTCACGGCCAGCAGAATGATGTCTGCCCCGCGTACCGCGGCGCGATTGTCCGTGCCGGCGCGAACCTTGAGCCGCTCGGCAATTGCCCGCGCGCGCTCCGGATGCCGCACCGTAACCCGCAAGTTTCCGCGGGGGACAATCTTCCGCCGGAGGAATGCCTGGATCAGGATTCCTCCGATCTTCCCCGCCCCGATTATTGCCAGCCGCTTCCGTGCCAAAGGTATGCTCATAAGAATTCCATCGTTACGTGTTCGATTGAAGAGGTCAACAGTTTCCGCTGCCGGCGCGAACCCCGGGAATCAATCGTGGCGGGCGCCGCGGAGCACTTCCACGGCGTGAGGCAGCAGTGCGGCTACGCTCTGCAGTGATTCCACGGCGCCTCGCGGGCTTCCCGGAAGATTCACAATGAGCGTTCTGCCGCGAATCCCAGCCGCCGCGCGGGAGAGCGCGGCGAGTTCATTCGATTTCCGCCCCTCCTGGCGCATCAACTCCCCCAGGCCGGGCACGAGCCTCGCACAGACCGCGGCTGTCGCTTCAGGCGTCGAATCGCGCGGACCCAGCCCCGTTCCACCGGCAGTAAGGATTACGTCGAGCTCGTCGCGGTCGGCCAGGGAAGCGAGCAGCTTGCTCAGTGGTTCCATGTCGTCGGAAATCACGTGGCGGGAAAGCACGCGCCAGCCGTGTTCCGTGGCCAGCGCGGCAATCGCGGGACCTGTGGCGTCCTCGCGTTCGTTGCGAGCCACGCTGTCGCTCACGGTAATGACGGCGATGCGCATCGTAGTAGCGCCCCGGCCCTCAGCCTGCGCGCTTCCCGCGGATCGGCAGGGCGCGCGCCATCTAGGCCGGCTCCGAGTCCCGCGCCGACTCGTCCTGCAATCGAAGGCCTTCCATCAGAAGCCCTTGCGTTGAGCGCTGGATGGTTTCCTGGTCGTGCGCGGCGTTGAAGTCGATCTCAAAGGTGCCCGCGGTCCAGCTCATGATCGCGTAGACGGCCTGCTCTCCCGCGATGGGGCCGAACACGGCGTGCTTGCAGGCGCCGGCCGTGAACCACATCTCGCACTTTTCCGCGCCGCGGCTCACCGTCAGTTTGCAGTTCTTCTGTCCCATTTCGAGCGACTGCAGGAGGTCGATGATGCTCATCTCTTCCAGGCGGCCTTCCAGCACGCCGGGCCGCTTGGCCTTCTGCTGCAGCTTTTCGAGCTGCAACCGGTCAATCACTTTCTTGGCGCGCCGCACCAGCTCTTTCACATAGAACGGCTTTTGGATGAAGTCCTCCACGCCTTCCACCAGCGGCCGCAGCCTTTCCTCCAGGTCGCCACGGCCCGCCATGAAAATGAACGGCGTGTTTTTCGAAGCCTCGCGGATGCGGATTTTTTCGTAGAACTGCCGGCCGTCCACGCCCGGCATCTTGTAATCGCACACGATCATGTCCGGCGATTGCTCGACGACCTTGAGCAGCGCGTCCACGCCGTCTCCGGCCGTGAGCACTTCGGCATGCGGCTCGAAGCCCTTTACCAGCAGATCGAGCACGAGCGGATTGTCATCTACCACCAGCACGCGTACGGTCTTCATCGCGCGCGCCTCCGCAGGGCTTTCTGTGCCTGGCCCGCGGGACGGCGGTAATCGCCGCGCTGGCCCCCCGTTTTTTCCACCAGGTGAATGCCGGTAATCTCCATGCCGCGGTCGAGTGCCTTGGCCATGTCGTAAACGGTGAGGGCGGCCACGGCCACTGCGGCGAGCGCTTCCATTTCCACCCCTGTCTGTGCGCTCGTGCTGGCGCGTGCCTCGATCTCGACCCCATTGTGGCGGAGGCGCGTGGTCACGTCAACGTGCGTCAGCGCCAGCGGATGGCACAGCGGAATCAATTCGCTGGTGCGTTTGGCCCCGGCGATGCCCGCGATTCTCGCGATTTCCAGCGGGTCGCCCTTCGGCACTCTGCGTGCCCGGATGGCCGCCAGCGCCTCCCTTCCGATGCGCACAAACCCGCGTGCGTGCGCCGTTCGCGCCGTCACAGGCTTCGCGGAAACGTCCACCATCCGCACGCCGCCGCCAGCGCGGTAATGCGACAGGCCTCTGCGATCCAGGTTTTGGGTCTTTCGTTTCATGGTTCCCGCTCGCGCGTAGACCGTGCGGCAGGAAAGACTAGCACCAAAGAGGTCGGCGTCCTACGTGGGCCACTTCCAGAGCTTGGAGTCTCTGCGCACCTCCTAGAGGGGCGCGACGGTAATGTCCGTCTGCGCGAAATCTCTTCCAACCGCCAGAATCGAATCGTCTAGAACCTTCGCCAGAGCATAGACAAGACAATCACCGAAGTTGAGTGCCGCCGCATGCCGGCCCTTTCCATATTTCCGCCATGCGTCTCGAGCGATCTCTGCCTGTTCCGCGTCGACCGCCACGATTTCAGCTTTCGTGCGGTTCAGAAAGAGATCGAACTCGAGTCCGAGTCTCTCTCCACCGCGCGATTCCAGAACCATGCCGGTTTCAAGCACGCTCACCGCTGACATGTATTTGTTCTCAGCGTCGTCGATCAGTTGGATCAGGCGATCCCGGCCGGGCTCCGCCAGGAAGATGGCGACGACCGCGGATGTGTCTATGACCATTAGCGCGGCAACCCATCCTTGTCATATCCGATGATCTCGTCAGCCGAACGAGCGTCCAGCACGGGCAGTTTGTCAACGCGCCTCAGGATATCTTCCACCCTTTCGGCCAAAGTGCCTTTGCGCCGCCGGCTCTTCAGCCGGGCCAGGCGTTCTTCAAGCGCGTGCTCAATGGCTTCGGTGAGGCTTTCGCCCGTTTCGCGCGCAACTTGACGGGCCAGGCGTTCGGTCTGGGGGTTCTTAATGCTAAGGGGCATCGGCCATCTCCAAACCGATTCTACCACTATATATCTCGGTATAGACTTATATATTGAGGCCTGGGCCGGGACCGTGCCCACCCTATATTCGGTCGCGCCGCGGCAGCAGATCCACCCAATCGCCCGCGGCGAATTCCAGCTTTGTTTCCGGAATCACGAGAAAACAATTTGCCCGTGCCAGCGTGGCCACATCGCCGCTGCCCTGCCAGGCCAGTTCGGCTACGTACGTTCCATCGTCACTCCAGGTCAGCTCCCCAGGCAGGAAGTGCGCGAGGGCGGCCTTCAACCGAATGGGGCTACGCAGCCTCGCCTTCACGAGCGGCAGCGCCCGCGGCGGCGCGCCGGAGAGAATGTCCACGAGCGGCACCCCAAACAGCTCGAACGTCACCATGGTCGAAACGGGATTCCCCGGCAGCCCCAACACCGGCTTCCCGCGGCACACGCCGAACACCGCCGGCTTCCCGGGCCGTATCGCCACCGCGTCAAATTTGAACTCCGCGCCGAGTTCGCGCAGCACGCCTTCCACCAGGTCGTACTTCCCCATGGAGACGCCGCCGCTCAGCACCAGCGCGTCCGCCCCCAGCCCGTCCAGGACTTTGGCCCGCAGCTTCTCGCTATCGTCGGCTACAGCGCCCAAAGGCACCGGAATCCCGCCCGCCTGCGTCACCTGCGCAGCGAGCGAATGGCTGTTGCTGTTGCGAATCTGGAATGGTCCAGGCGTCTGGCCCACGGGAACCACCTCGTCGCCCGTCGAGAGGATGGAGACTCGCGGCCGCGCATATACCGCAACCTGCGCGTGGCCGAATTCGGCGGCGATGGATACTTCCGCGAAGCCCAGTCTGGTCCCCGCACGCAGGACCTCGGTGCCGGCCTTCGTCTCTCTGCCGCGGACCACCACGTTGGCTCCAGCAGCCACCGCGCGCTGGACCTCTATCTGCACACCGTTTGCTTGCGTGTGCTCGATCATCACCACCGCATCCGCGCCCTTCGGCAGCGCAGCTCCCGTCATGATCTGCACGCACTGGCCCGCGCCCACCGTGCCGGCAAACTCGCCGCCCGCGCGCACTTCTCCCACCAGCGTGAGATTTCGGGGAGTTTGCCCAACATCCGCGGAGCGCACCGCAAATCCATCGCGCGTTGAGCGGTCAAACGGCGGCGCGTCGCGATCCGCCCGCAACGGCTCGGCGAGCACGGAGCCCAGCGCTTCTGCAAGCGCCACAGTCTCTCGCGCGCGCGGCACGGCCCGCACGCACGCGCCGGCAACCTCTGCGACGATCTGGCGCGCTTCCCTGTAGGAAATCATGGATTGGCCAACCCAGGGCCCAGCTTACCGCCCAACTCAGAGCCACGATGCGAGTTTTGTCCCCGGCAGCAGGAACGTGGCTTCCCGCTCCGGGCCTGTCGAGATCATTCCGATTTCCACGCCCAACTGGTCCGAGATGAACTTCAGATAGGCGCTCGCCGCGCCCGGAAGCGCAGCCGGGTCTTTCAGGCCGCTCGTCTGCGCCATCCAGCCGGGCAGCGTGCGGTATTCCGGCGTTACTTTCTCCAGGGTTTCCACGTCCGGCGGCATTTCGTCGATCGGCGCGCCCTTGTAGCGATAGCCCGTGCACACTTGAATCTCGCGCTGCGTGTCGAATACGTCGAGCTTCGTCACGACAAGCGAATCAATCCCGTTGATCTGCACGGCATACCGGAGCATCACTAGGTCCAGCCAGCCGCAGCGCCGCGGCCGCCCGGTCACCGCGCCAAACTCCTGGCCGCGCTCGCGCAGCGACGTGGCCTCCAGGTCCGGCATTTCCGTGGGAAACGGCCCGCCACCCACGCGGGTCGTGTACGCCTTTGTGATTCCCGCCACGCCGCAGATGCTCCCCAGCGGAACACCCGTTCCCGTGGCCGCGCCCCCGGAGGTCGCGCTCGACGACGTGACGAAGGGATACGTGCCATGGTCAATGTCCAGCATCGTGCCTTGCGCGCCTTCCAGCAGCACGCGCTTGCCCGCCGCGGCCGCGCGATGCAGCAGCGCCGCCGTATCCGCCACAAACGGCCGCAGGCGCGTGGCGTACTGCTCGTATTGTTCCGCCAGTCCTTCGGTCTCGAGCGGCTGCCCGAAAGCGGCGCGGCAGATCCTGTCTTTCTCCTCAATCACGCTGCGCAGCTTTTCGCGGAAACCAGCGGAGTCCATCAGGTCGCAAACGCGCAGCCCGCGGCGCGACATCTTGTCTTCGTAGCTCGGGCCGATGCCGCGCGAAGTCGTGCCGATCTTCGCCGCGCCGCGCGCCGCCTCCGCCGCCTTCTCCATCTGGCGATGGTAGGGAAAAATCAGGTGCGCGCGGTTGCTCAGAAAGAGACGCCCCGCCGTCTCAATCCCCGCCTTGGCCAGCGAATCCATCTCCGCCACCAGCGCCGCGGGATCCACCACTACGCCCGGCCCGATCACCGCTTGCTTGCCCGGCCGCAGAATGCCGCAGGGTATGAGCTGAAGGATAAAACGGTGGCCGTTGAAGATGACCGTGTGGCCCGCGTTGTGGCCCCCGCTGTACCGCGCAACGATGTCGAACGAGCTGGCGAGATAATCGACAACCTTGCCTTTGCCCTCGTCGCCCCACTGCGCTCCGACAATCACCACTGCGCCCATTCTCTCCATTCGCTCCTGCGACTCGCTCGCCGGCGCGCCCGCGATCAACGGGGTCGCGCACCCGCACTCTCCCCTGCTCGGCTCGATCGAAAACCCACATTCTTGCCGGAAGTGCAGAGTCAGGCGGGAGAATTCTCCCGAATCCCGACGCTTCGGGACCGGGACAGTGAACTATCGTACCCTTGGAATCCGAACGGACGCAATTGCAAAAGCGGGGTTCTCGCCCCGCTGCCGGTTTTCCGCTTGTCGTTCGGAATTACTGCGTGTGGCAGGAAACAAACTTCTGCACTTCATCCTTCGGCAGGTTGCCCACCAATTGCCCTACCACCTGCCCGCCCTTGAAAAGCAGCAGCGTGGGAATGCCGCGGATGTTGTACTTCGACGGCGTTTCCGGGCTCTCGTCCACATTCATCTTCACAACCTTGATCTTTCCCGCGTTGGCCTGGGCCACCTCCACCACCGTCGGCCCCAGCATCATGCAGGGCCGGCACCATTCCGCCCAGAAGTCCACCATCACCGGCTGCGACTTGCTC
>DATFZR010000528.1:0-2089 GCA_035314265.1 Candidatus Acidiferrales bacterium | reverse complement strand
GATCCAGCCGCCGCTTTCGAAGCGGTGGGCGCCTTTCAGGCGCGGGTCGGTTTGCGCGCGGCGGGCAGGCACGCCGCTCGACGGCGCCGGCTGCGGGGCGCTCCTCGCCATCCACGCGCCGGCAGTCAGCGCTATTCCGGTAGCGGCAAGCAGAATCGCGGTTACTTTCATCTCTGGGGCCTTTCTCTCTCGCAGCGCGCTCCAGGCTGCTTCCAACAAGCTCAATGTATAATCCGGCTTCTTCGGTTGCGCAAGGTCCGTTCGATTCCAGCGCTCGCGTGGCTTGAACGCTTAAAGGGTCTCAGGAGGAGTTGCCAGATGCGGATTCGTGGGGCGAGGCTGCTGTCTGCCGCGATTCTCGCTGCGGCGGCCTCGCTGGGAGCCGTGGCCTCCGAGGAGCCAGCGGAGCGAATTCTCGACTATCACAGCGACATTGTCCTCGCTGACGATGGGTCGCTCGCGGTGACGGAGACGATCCGCGTCAATTCCGCCGGGACGAACATACGCCACGGCATCTATCGTGACTTCCCGACGGTGTACACCGATCACCTGCAGAACGAATACGTGGTGGGTTTTGCGCTGATGAGCGCGGCGCGCGACGGCCAGCCGGAAACGAGCCGCGTGGAAGAGCGCGACAACGGGAAGCACATCTATCTCGGCAGTGAATCGGTTTCCCTTGAGCCGGGCGAGCATACCTACGTGATCGCATATTCCACAAACCGGCAAATGGGATTTTTCAAGGACCACGACGAGCTCTACTGGAACGTGACCGGCAACGGCTGGTTGTTCTTTCTCGACCACGTTTCCGCCACGGTTCATCTTCCGAGCCGTATTCCTGCCGCGGACGTGAGGCTGACGGGCTACACCGGGGAGGCTGGCTCGACGGACCAGAACCTGACGTGGTCGGCATCGGGCGACGGGGCGTTCCAGTTTGAATCGCGTGCGCCTCTGGCGCCCGGTGAAGGAATGACCATCGTCGCCGGATGGCCCAAAGGCTACATCGCCCCGCCAACCACCGAGCAGAAGCTCGGATATTTCATCCGCGACAATTGGGCCAACTTTGTAGCCTGGTGCTCGCTGGCGGTATTGCTTGTGTTCTATTTGGCGGTTTTTGTGGTGGTGAGCAGTGCAGGGAAGCCCGAGCACGTTGTGGTGGTCTACGAGCCTCCGCCGGACGTTTCTCCGGCGCGGATGCGCTACCTGGTGCGGGAGAAATACGACTCGAGGACGTTTTCCGCGGCGATTCTGAACATTGCCGTAAAGGGCGTTCTGAAGATTCGCCAGGCGCACGGCCATTACTTGCTGACACGCCCCACCAAAGACCACAGCGCCCTGAGCGTGGACGAATCCCGCGTGGTGGAAACGCTGTTTGACTCGCACAACGAGGTGCGCACGGATGATCGCAGCTCCTCCGCGCTGCGCGTGGCCTCGAGCGCGTTGAGTTCGCTACTGGAAAAGCGGCGGAAAGAACCTGCCAACGCCGCGACCGGGCCCTATCAGCCATTGGCTTTTCTTTTTACGGCGGCGACCTTGGTGGTTACTGCCTGGGGGTTCGAGCCCCGGCATCGCGGAGTGGCGCTGGCGATGCTGTTTCTGTTCGGCATGGCATGCTTCGCGGTGGGCAAGGCGGTTGAACGTCTGGCGTCTTCGTCTTCTTCGGTCGCGCCATCGCGATGGGACAAGATGTGGAAGACCGCTACATTCCCCCTGATGGCGGGCGGGTTCTTCGCGCTCATTGCGCTGATGCAGGAGGTTTCGGGGACGTACCTGCTGGCCATCGCGCTCCAGTTCGTGCTTCACGCGATCTTCCGCCGGGCCTTGCGGCCCAGGGATCCCGCGTTGCAGGCGATGCTTGTGCAAATCGACGGCTTCAAGATGTTCCTGACCGCCGTGGAAGGAGACCAGTTGAGGCGGATGGTGACGCCGGAACAGGCTCCGCAAATGTTCGAGAAGTTTTTTCCCTATGCCGTGGCGTTGGGCGTGGAGAAGGTGTGGGCGGAGAAGTTTTCGGGAATCCTGGCCGCAGCCGGCGGCGCAGCTACGGCGGACTACTCGCCCTCCTGGTTTGTGGGGAAGGACCTGGAGATTG
>DATFZR010000527.1:0-3754 GCA_035314265.1 Candidatus Acidiferrales bacterium | reverse complement strand
GGATGGTCTCCGCTCCTTCCGGGCGCTCGCGGAAATGGCCCTCGGGAACGAACAGGCCGCCGCCATTTTCCGTGATGAATGGCTGCTGGTTGTCCAGCTTCCGGCGCACCAACTCGACCTGCGTGCGCGTCCCCCGGCTGGCAAATATGAGCGGCACGCGCCTGCGTTCCATCTCGTGGAAGGCTTCGACGGCGTCGCGCTCGGCGCGTTCTTCCGGCGGAAAGAAGTCCAGCGGTTCGGTGAACACGACGAGCGGAAGAGGGAGCATGGCGCTGGGATTCTAACGGCTGGTGAGCGGGAAGAGAAGCGCGGCGCGGACGCCTGGAAACGAGGGCGCTATTCCTCGTCCGGGACCGCGCTGGCCACGGCCACGCCCGAGGTCGCGTGCGCAGACCTTCTGTGGCGCAGCGCTTCGATGATGGCCGGAAGCAGCGAAAGGAAAACAACGGCGGCGATCACCACGTGCAGGTGCTGGTTGACGTTCGGCACGGAGCGCCCCAGGAAAAACCCTCCGAGCACCATGCCGAACACCCAGAGCACGCCGCCGAAGATGTCGAAGGTCAGGTAGGTGCGGTAATTCATCCCCGCCGCTCCGGCCACGGCGGGGCAAAAGGTGCGCACGATGGGAACGAAGCGCGCGATGATGATGGTCTTCACGCCGTACTTTTCGTAGAAGGCATGCGCGCGCTCGAGATGCTTCTTTTTGAAGAGGAAAGAATCGGGCCGCGAGTAGAGCGCGTGGCCGGCTTGCCGCCCGATAAAGTAGTTGAGCTGGTCGCCGAGAATCGCGCACAGAGTAACCAGCCCCAGAAGTCCCACCAGGCTCAGATGCCCTGCCGCGGCGAGGATTCCGGCGGTTACCAGCAGCGAGTCTCCGGGAAGGAAAAAGCCGAAGAAAAGGCCCGTCTCTGTGAATACGATGGCACAGACGACAGCCAGCCCGCCCGCGCGGATCAGCCCTTCAACGTCGCGCAGCGTATCAAATAGATGTCGCAGAGTCTCGAACATGGTTGCTGGCAGCCGGCGAAGCGCCGGTTCGCGGCCCGCCGATTCCCTTCCCGTCTAGGCTAGCAGAAACGTGCAGGGGCGCATATGACGTGTGGCCGCGGCGGAGCCATCAGAGAACTATCTCCGGCGAGAACTGCGCGGCGCAATCCAACTTTCGTACCAGTGGCGTGGGGCGGCGGGGCTGCCGGGCAGGTACCAGTGGAACAGGGTACTGGCCCTGACTTCGAAAAATGGGGCGTTCGTACCATAGCCGCCGCAGCGGGCTTCCGGCAGACTGTGCACATGATGACAGCCGATACAGCAAATGCAGTAGCGGCCAGCCAGGAAGTGGATTTCATGCCCTGGATGGGGTCGCGCGTGGTGCTGCGTGTGGCTTTCGCGGAGATTTGCGTCCCGCTGCCGGGGACGCTGCTGAGCGAAACGCCTACGACCCTGAGGTTCCGCATCGGCGATGGATGGGATGTGGACATCTACAAGAGCATGGTGCTCGCGGTCGAAACGGCGACCTGCGGCCAACTTACTTAGACCTTCGTTTTCCCTAGCCCCGTACCACCCCCTCACCCCTGGGTCGCTCCCCCCGGCGACCCAGGGGTTTTCTCTTTGCGTCGGGATTTGAGCTGGACGACGTGTTCAGGGCCGGCCCGAAGGCGGTGCATGCACACCCCGACCTGATGGCGGGCGGATGCGCTGGCTCATTTCCCAGGTCGATGCTTAGGTCAATTCCAAGGTAAATGCGGGATGGAGCTGCTTCAGGGTGAATCAGGACGCCGCTTGAGGGTTGGGCGGTCGTCGTCGTCGCTGCTCTGGGGGTCCTGGGTGCCGGTGCCGGTCTGGGTTGCGGTCTTGTCTGTGCGCTTGCGCAGCGTCGGCTTGTTGGGATCGTCATTCTTCAGCTTGCCGCGGCTCTGGATCATGCGCAGGCGCGCTTTCACCACGTCAAACTCAGAAGTGGTGACGATGTACTCGCTGCGCACCGGCAGGATTCTGGCGATTTCCGTCTGAATGTTGCGGATGCGTTCGGCCGTGGGCGGATGGTCAGCGAAGACCTTGGGGATGCTGCCCGGCCTGCGGCGCTCCTCGGCCTGAATCTTCTCGAAGAAAGTGACATAGGAGTTCGGGTCGTAGCCGGCCTTGTACATGTACTGCAGGCCCAGGAAGTCCGCCTCGCGCTCGGCGTCGCGGGAGAACTTCAGGTATTGCAGCGGAATCGCGAACTGCAGGCCTTCGTAAATTGCGTAGCCCGCCCAACTGTAAGGAATAAAAATCATGGCCGGAATCATGGCGAGTTGGGTGATCTGCGCCTTGGTGGCGTTGCGTGTGCCGTGGCGGGCCGCGACGTGCGCAATCTCGTGCGCCATCACGCCGGCCAGTTCAGACTCTTCGTCGGCGCGCAGGATCAGGCCGCTATAGACGTAGAAGAAGCCACCGGGCAGGGCGAACGCGTTGATTTCGTCGGAGTCCAGCACCTTGATCGTGAAGGGGACGTGCGCGTCGGAGTTGCGCACCAGGTTCTGGCCCACACGGTTCACGTAGTCGTTCACCATGGGGTCGTCTACGAACTTCGCGGAGCGCTCCACTTCCTGCGCGAGTTGCTTGCCCAGCGCGATTTCGCGCTCGAGCGAATAGAAGTTGACGCCCTTGCCTACGTTGCGATCGCCGATCTTGTTTACGTCGTCTTTGGAGTTCTTTACGCCCGGGGGCGTGGAATCGCCGGAACTCGTATCGTCTGGCGGAGGCGGGGGAGGCTGCTGCGTCTGCGTTTGCGCCGGATCGGGAGGCGGAGGCGGCGGGCCCTGCTGCTGCCGCGCCCCGAGGGGCGTCACAATCAGAGCCAGACACAGGATCATGGCCAGAAAAGGAGCCAGAACCGGAACTGCCTGTCTGCGGGCGCGCCTCATAGGACGACCCTCCTCGGGGCGGAGATTTCTACGGAAGATTATACGACTACTCACACCCCGCGCACAGGCAATTAGATGGGGCCGGGGGCAAAAGGGTCTCCCTGACCTTCTTGCGAAGACCCGAATTTTTGCTATCTGGCGGCAGGGGCGGACGGAGCCGGGGAGCGGCTTGGCGGACCGCTGGTGTACTGCCGCCGGGCTGGCTGGGGAACTGGAGGCCTGCTCCTTGCCGCGCCTGATTCTTGCTACACCCCCTGCACGCCGCGTTGACGCGGTACGCGGCAACCTGTAAAGTCATACGCACGTCAAGGTTAAGGGATGCCTGCTAGAAAAATTCAGGTCGGCCAAGTGTGGAAAAAAGACGGGACAGGAGAAGAATTCCTGGTGACCAAGGTCTTTTCTGAGGCCCTGGCTACGTATGCCATGCTTACCCAGGCCGGCACTGAAGACTCGCGCATGCGGGTGAAGGTAGAACGCAGCGCGGAGGGGCAGACGCTGCCGGGGTTCGTGTTCGCCCAGGACATTTAGGGTAGTGGTGGGGTAGTGGCCCTCGATTCGAGGGCGCAACCCTTCCTCCGTCAGGGTAAACAAGCAGCGCCCCTACGGCGGGGTAAACGAGCAGCGCCACCTACCGAGCGTCCCTAGATGCTGCGTACTGGGAGTTTTACCACGTCGTCCACCTGCATCATTTCCTTTGCTTGAAACGGCTCCCCGTAGCGCACTCCGATCATCTCGCCATAATAGCGGGAGAGGGCTTCCATTTCGTCCGTCAGGCGGTCGAGCGCGATGAAGACCTTGGAGCGGCGGTCGGCCAGCTTAGGGCGGAACTGCGAGCCGTAGCAGGCGAT
>DATFZR010000526.1:0-8445 GCA_035314265.1 Candidatus Acidiferrales bacterium | reverse complement strand
CGAAGCCCGGGATTTGATTCTCCAGGACGATGTACAACGCGACCGACATCCCGGGCTCCTTGGAACCTTCGGAAACGTCCGTTCACGCCGGATTCATGCCCCAATGTACCGCGCGTACAACGACCGTGCCACCGCCGGATCCTTCGTCCCCTTGAACACCGCGCGCCCGTCCGGAAACACAGTCACCTCGCACGGAGGCACCGCAAATCGCAGCAAGAAGCCGTTCGTTCGTATCGGGCCCGCCACCGGCGCAAGACGCCGCGCCAGCTCCTCCAGATCCAGGTTCCGCCGCCGCTCGTGGATCTGCACCGAATCACGCCCGCATAGGGTCACCTGCGGCTGCGCCTCCCCTTCCAGCCACCGGAACTCGCGCCGCCCGCACGCGCGGCATCCCGCATCGCGCTCCACGCGCACGGATTGGAACCTCCCGGCCCACACGTCGCACGAAACCAGCCGCCCGCTCAAAGCCTCTTCATGCCCCGAAAGAATCTTCACCGCTTCCGCAGCCTCAAGCGACCCCACCACTCCCGCCGCGGTGTTCAGCACCCCCGCCGTGTCGCACGTTTCCTCGGGCCTCAAACCCGCCGCCGCGCCGTTTCCCTCGCCCGGCGATTCCACCAGACACGCCAGGCACGCCGTCGTTCCGGGACGCACCGTAAACGTCACGCCATAACTCCCCACGGCCGCTGCGTAGATCCACGCCACGCCGGCGCTCACCGCGTAATCGTTCACCAGCATGCGCGTTTCAAAATTGTCGGTGCCATCCAGGATCAGCGCGAACCCGTCCAGCCACTCCGCCACGTTCTCCGGAGTCAGGTCGGCCACCACGCCTTCGATTTCGATTCCGGAATTCGCCGCGCGCAGCCGCCGCTCCGCGGCCACCGCCTTCGGCAGCGCGTCGCGTGCGTCCGCCTCTTCAAACAGCGTTTGCCGCTGCAGGTTCGAGAGCTCCACGAAGTCGCGGTCCACAATGCGCAGCCGCCCCACACCCGCGCGCGCCAGCAGGCCCGCCACCACCGTGCCCAGCGCCCCGCACCCTACAATCACCGCGCGCGATTCGAGCAGCCGCTGTTGGCCTTCAGCCCCCAGCGGCGCGAACAGGATCTGCCGCGAGTAGCGCTCGTTTTGGAGCGGATCGGTCATTCGAGGGTGCTTGCAAATGCCCCTCGGGATTCTACCCCGCGGATGGGAAATGAGAAAAAGCCGCGGGCCGCCGGCAACCCTCTACTACTTGTATCGGCCTTCCGTGCTGAATTTCCGCCTCAGGATGGAAGCGAGCGGCGCCAAACGCGGCTATACTAAGCACTTTGTGTCGAATCGCGGGATGCTCACATTTCGGCTGTCATGCGCGTTGCTGTCCTTCGCCCTGCTCGGCCCGCATTGGACAGGCGCTCTTTTCGCCCAGACTGCCGTGGATTCCGTTGAATCCATGCTGGGCCAGCACGTGGTCGCGGTGCGCGTGGTGGGCGAGCAAGACCGCGTGATCGCCCAGGACCCTTCCAATCTTCAGGTCCAGGCCGGCCGCGCGCTCGAGCGCACCGCCCTTCGCGACACCCTTCACACCCTCTACGCTACAGGGCGCTTCTCGGACATCGTCGCCCAGGCCTCGCCCGTTTCCGGCGGCATTCGCGTTGACTTTCGCGTGATCGAGAATTTTTTCGTCGGCAACGTCCGCATCGAGGGACTCCGCGAGCCTCCCTCAGACTCTCAGGCCCTCGGCACCCTGCGGCTCGTCCTCGGCGAAGCCTTCCGCCGGCGCGACCTCGATCGCGGCCTCAACCGTCTCGAGCAGGTCCTCCGCGCCAACGGTTTCTACAACCCCGGCTTTGCTCCCCTTCTCGAGCGCCGCCCCGATACCCATCTCGTAGACATCACCGTCCGCGTCAAGATCGGCGCGCGCGCCCGGCTCGGCCAGTTGTCCGTCACAAACCCCACCTCCTATCCGGCCGCCGATCTCGTTCATGCCTCCCGGCTCAAGCCGCATCAGACGCTCACCTCCGCCCGCCTGGAAAAGGGCGCGGAGCGCGTTCGCAACTGGCTCTTCAAGCGCGGCTTCTATGCCGCGCGCGTTTCCGCCCGCCCCGGCGATTACAACGCCGCGCAGAACTCCGCTCCCATCAACCTGGAAATCTCCACCGGCTCCCCCGTCAAACTCGAGGTCGTCGGCGTCAAGCTCTCCTCCGGCCGCCTCAAGCAGCTCGTCCCCATCTTCCAGGAAGGCTCCGTGGACGAGGATCTGCTCGCCGAAGGCCGCCGCAACATCCGCGACTATTTCGAGCGCCGCGGTTACATCGATTGCGAAGTTCAGTACACCTCCACCGCGAATGCGGAGAGCGGCGCGCGCGACATCGTTTACAACGTCGCCACCGGCTCCCGCCGCCGCCTCGTGGCCGTCGAGTTTGCCGGCAACAAATACTTCAGCGAGGAACTGCTGCGCGGCCAGCTCACCATTCATCCTTCGGAGGTCTTCCGCCCGGCCATCTTCAGCCGCCGCCTTCTCCAGCAGAATGAGGACGCCCTGCGCGCCCTTTACATCTCGAACGGCTTCGCTGCCGCCAAGGTCCAGTCCGAGACGGTCGAGGACTATCACGGCCGCCCCGAGGAACTGCTGGCTCGCTTCCATATCGAAGAGGGCCCGCAGACGCTAGTCGAATCCCTGGAAATCACCGGCAACTCCGCCCTTCCCACCTCTGACCTGCTCGCTGCCATCGGCTCCCGGCCGAAGCAGCCCTACTCCGACGCCGGAGTCGCTTCCGATCGCGACAACATCCTGGCCCTGTATCTCGATTCCGGCCTCCCCGAGGCCCGCTTCGAATCCCACGCTACACCTGGTTCCGAGGCCGGACGCGTGCGGCTCGCCTACCAGATTTCCGAAGGGCAGCGCGTTACCGTCGCCGCCGTGATCGTCGGCGGAAATGAACACACGCGCATCGACGTGATCAAGCGCCGCGTCGAGTTGAAGCCCGAGGAGCCGTTGCGTGAGGGCGACGTCATCACCACCCAGCGCCGCCTCTACAACCTCGGCATCTTCAGCCACGTCGCCGTCGCTCCCGAAAATCCCCAGGGCGACGAGACCGACAAGACCATGCTCGTCAACGTCCAGGAAGGACAGCGCTTCAGCGTCGGCTACGGCGCCGGTTTCGAAGTCCAGCCCCTGAACAATACGAACAGTCCCACCGAGACTTCGCTCGATTTCGCGCCTCGCGGCATCGTCGAGTTCACCTGGGCTAACTTTCTCGGCCGCGCCCAGACCCTCGAGCTCCGTGTCCGCGCCAGCACGCTCCAGGGCCGCGCCCTCGCCCAGTACAGCGCCCCGCAGATCTTCAATCTTCGCAACTGGAACTTCCAGATCATCGGCTTCGCAGAGAAGACCCGCGACATCCGCACCTTCACCTCCACTCGCTATGAGGGCTCGCTCCTGTTTGAGCAGCACTACTCCCGCATCACTACGTTTGTTTACCGCTATACCTTCCGCCGCGTCCTCGCCGGCGACCTCAGGATCGCGCCCGAGGAAATTCCCCTCTTCAGCCAGCCCACAAAAATCTCCGGCCCGAGTTTCGCCTGGATCCGCGATGCGCGCGACAATCCCGCAAATCCCACCCGCGGACGCTTCTACACCGCGGACGTCGGATTCTTTCCCCGCACCCTCGGCTCCACGGCCAGTTTCTTGCGCCTTTACGTGCAGAATTCCACGTTCACCCCGCTCGGCCATCATCTCGTCTTCGCGCGCTCCACCCGCTTCGGCCTCGAGACTCCGTTCGGCGACAGCCTCTCCACAGACATCCCGCTCGCCGAACGCTTCTTCGCCGGCGGCGGCACCAACCTCCGCGGCTTCGGCCTCAATCAGGCCGGCCCCCGCGACACCACCACCGGTTTTCCCATCGGCGGCCTGGCCCTGCTCACCTTCAATCAGGAGCTGCGCTTTCCTCTCCGTCTTCCCTTCACCACCGCCGCGATCACCGGCGCTGTCTTCTACGACGCCGGCAACGTCTACACCTCCATTCGAACCATCTCCTTTCGCACCACACCGTCGCCCACCAATCTCAATTGGCTCTCCCATGCCATCGGGTTCGGCGTGAACTATCCCACCCCCGTCGGTCCCATCCGCATGGACTTCGGCTATCTTCTGAATTCGCCGCGCTTCCAGGTCTGCGCGGATACCTCCGCCGCGTGTCCCTCGGCCACCAATCCGGCGATGCTCGATCGTCAGCACCGCTTCCAGTTCTTCCTCACCTTCGGAGCGCCCTTCTGATGCCCCGCATCCTATTCGGCGCTCTCTGCCTCGCTGCCTGCCTGGCCGCGCCCGCTCCAGCCGCGCCGCAGGGGGTGGTGGTCGTGGACCGCGTGCTCGCGCGCATTGAAAACGAAGTCATCACCCTCAGCGACGCTCGCGAGCTTGCCGCCTACCAGCGCCTCGCCGGACGCACGCCGGGAACAGAATCCGACCTGCTCCGCGAATTGATTGACCAGTGGGTGGTCACCCACGATGCCGCCGCCGCCCATTTCGCCGCACCTCCCGCCCAGCAGGTGGACGCGGAATTCACCGCTCTCCGCAATCAGGTGGGCGCTCCCGGGCAGTTTGCCGCGCGTTTGCGCGAACTGGAGCTCTCCGAGCAGGACGTGCGCAAATTCGTCGCTCGCCAGGTTTTTCTCGACCTCTATCTCGACCGCAAATTCCGCGCCGTGGCCCGCGTGCAGCCCGGTGAAGTCGAAAAGTATTACGACGAGGAGTTTGTTCCGCAGCTCAAACGCCGCAGCCAGACCGTTCCGCCGCTCGACGACGTCCGCGATTCCATCACCGACGTCCTCACCGAGCGCGATATTACCCGCCGCGCCCAGCAGTGGATCGATCAGGCCCGCACCCAGCTCGATATCGAAATCGTTCCGGAGAGCCGCCCGTGAGCGCCCACCCCCGCATCCGCCACGCCTTCAAGGTGCTCGCCCTCTGCGCCCTGGGCGTCGCCGCCTTTCTGCTCCTGCTCGTCCAGACCGGCCTGCCGGAGTACTGGATGCGCCGCGCCGTCGTCCGCCGCATTGAAGCCGCCACCGGAGGCGGCGTCGATCTCGGCGAGTTTCGCTTCAGCGTCTGGCGTCTGCGCGCTGAACTTTTCAACCTCACCATCCACGGCACCGAGCCGCCCTCCTCGCCCCCCTATTTCCACGCCAACTACATCCGCGCCGATCTGCGCATCATTTCGTTCTTCGCGCGCCGCGTGGCCCTCGACGATCTCCGCCTCGACCATCCCTCGGTCACCGTCCGCGTCCAGCGCGACGGCGCAACCAACGCGCCTCATCCCCCCGCGCCGGTCACCCGCTCTCGTCCGCTCCGCGAGCAGCTCTTCGCTCTCTCCATCGGCCATTTCCACGTCATCCAGGGCGACCTCCGCTGGAATGATGCCCGCACGCCGTTCGAGTTGGATTCAGAAGGCTTCCGTCTCGAGATGGGTCTCGATCCCTCCACAACCAAATCGCTCCCGGGCGCCGCTCCGGCCGGCAACGCCATCGCTGTTTATCGAGGCGAGCTCTCCGCAAAAAAATTGCGCCTCCAGGCCGGACGCTCGATTCCATTCCCTTCCGACCTCGATGCCGTCTTCTCTCTTGGCCCCGAATCCTTTTCGATTGACGATTTCACCTGGCGTCCACCTCGTTCCGAGCTTCGCGGCAGCGCAAAGCTGGCCAGTTTCGCCGCTCCCGCTTGGACTTTTACGTACGCGCTCAAACTCGACTTCCGGGATCTCAAGGAACTCCTCCGCCTGCCGCAAATGCCCGAAGGGCGCGCGCAAACCTCCGGCGAAGGCCGCTGGGAGCGCGGCGGCGTCACCGGGCACGGCGAATTCTCCGCTTCGGAGATTGACCTGCCCTACCTGTGGTTCCACGCCGCCAATCTTTCCAGTCGGGGACGCTACGAGCTCCAGCGCGACCGCCTGGTGGTTCCTGATTTTCATGCGGATGGGCTCGGCGGCTCCCTCGATGGCCGCCTGGAAATGCTCTATCACGGCCTGCAATTCCGTTTGGAAAGCGATCTGCAGCACGAGAGCCTCGCCGCGGTTCTTGCCGCCGTCCAGCATCCTGGCTTTCCCATTGGCACCATCCATTGGGAAAGCGGCATGACCATACATTCCGTCACCACTTGGGAAGCCAATTTCCAGCATCTGGACGCCCGCGGCACAACCGTTTGGACTCCGCCGCCCGCCGTTGCCCCCGGCATGGCGCCTGCAACTGCGTATGCTGAATTTCATTTCTCCCGCGATGCCGCCGCCATCGATCTTTCTTCCGGACTCATCACCACCCCGGATTCGCGCATGGCCTTCTCCGGACACCTCGGCTCGCGCGATTCCAACCTGCGCCTCGATCTCGACGCGCACGACCTGCTGAACTTCGCCGACTTCATCAACGCCCTCCGCGGCAACGATCAGGAACCCGAGCGTATTGCCGGCCGCGCCTCCTGGTCCGGCACGATCTCCGGCCCGCTGGGCGGCGCCACTCTCACCGGCCACGCGCGCGCCACGCACGCCGCGTACGCAGACCTCCTGTGGGACGAAATCGAGGGCGACGTCACCTATTCTCCCAGCCAGCTCAAATTGGACTCCGTCGGCGCCAGCCGCGGCCGCGCCTCCGCGAAGCTGTCTCTCGATCTCACGCTTACCGACTGGTCGTTCCTTCCCGAAAATCTGTGGCATCTCGATTTACGCCTGGCCCGCACCGAACTCGACGGCATACAGACGCTCTTCAGCACCGCCTATCCGGCCCACGGCCTGCTCACCGGCAGCATTCGCGGCAGCGGCACCCGCGACGATCCGGAATACGATGCGTCCATCCACGTGGATCAGCCCTCCATCGTTGGCGTCACCCTCGATTCCGTCGAGGGCGATCTCCACTGGACCGAGGAGGAGCTGCACCTGCGCAACTTGCAGCTCCGCAAAGGCGCCGGCCGCGCCTCGGGCTTCCTGGACTACGACCGCGACACGCAATGGCTCTCCTTTGACTTGAACGGCCAGGACATCGCGCTTTCCGAATTCCCCACCATCTCCGAAGGCCTGGTGCCCGCCAGCGGCCACGTGACCTTCGACGCCAGGGCGGAAGGGCCCGTCACCGCGCCGCACGGCTCCGGCACCTTTCACCTCGCGGCGCTGCATGTGGGAGAAGATGTTTTCGGCGATTTCGACCTGAGCGCGCAGTCAGACGGCACGCGCCTGCTCGTGGATGCGCGCTCCACCATGCCCCACGGCGGCGTCAACGGCCACGCAGAGATGTCCCTGGCCGGAAAACTTCCCCTCAGCGGCGAGCTCCAGGTGCAGGACGTCGGTCTCGACTCCTTCCTCAAAGTCGCCCTTCGCCTCAAAGACCTCACCGGGCACAGCAGCGTCACCGGACGCTTCCAGTTTTCCGGCGCCGCTCTGGAACCCGCCGGCATTCAGGCCCAGGCGGAAATCTCGCACATCTCCTTCGACTACGCGTTCGTCAAACTCGAAAACGAAGGTCCCGTCCGCATCAACTACGGCCGCGACGAGGTGCAGGTGGAATCCGCGCGACTCCACGGCCCCGATACGAACCTCGAACTCTCCGGCCGCGCCCGTTTTGCCCGCGACCGCCTGCTGGCCTTCAAACTTCTCGGCAAGCTGAACATGCGCCTGCTCTCCGGCATCCTGCCCGCTCTCGATGCTCGCGGCGCCGCGGAGCTGGACGTGACCCTCCAGGGCACCACGCAGCATCCGCGCTTTGCCGGGCGGCTCACGCTCCAGTCCGATTCCGCCACCTACGGCGATTTTCCGGTGGCCCTCAGCAACGTTTCCGGCGACGTGCTCTTCGACATCAACCGCCTCACCTTCGACGGCATTCGCGCCACCGTCGGCGGCGGACGCGTGCAAATCAACGGCAGCGTTGCCTACGGCGAAGGTCCCATCCATTACGACATCGCCACGCGCGGCAGCGCCATCCGCGTCCGCTATCCCGAAGGCATGAGCTGGCTCGTCAACGGCAACCTGCGCCTCCAGGGAGGCCAGACCGACGCCGCGCTAACCGGCCGCCTGGTCGTCGAGCGCCTGCTGCTCACCGAAGGGCTCGACCTGAGCGGCCTGATGAGCTCCAAGTCGCAGGCCTCCGCCACCACCTCCGAGTACCTGCGCAATCTGCAGCTCGATGTGGAAGGTGTTTCCAGCACCGACGCCCAGGTGCAGTGGAACGGCGCGCGCTTCGCCAGCGAAGCGCAGCTCCGCGTGCGCGGCACCGGCGAGCGCCCCGTCATCCTCGGCCACGTCCACCTGCTCGCCGGTGAATTCGATTTTCGCGGCAACACCTTCCGCCTCACCCGCGGCGACATCAACTTCGCCAATCCCTTTCGCCTCGACCCCATTTTCGATCTGGAAGCCGCCACCACCGTCGAGCAGTACGACGTGACCATCCAGCTCTCCGGCCCCAGCAGCCGTCTCCATCTCGGCTATCATT
>DATFZR010000525.1:0-8464 GCA_035314265.1 Candidatus Acidiferrales bacterium | reverse complement strand
GGGGGGGGGGGGGGGGGTGCTCCCGGCCGTATACCTGCACGTACATACGTACAGCGATTCCCCCGGGATGGCCCACAAATTGACTAACCGCACCGCCGCCGATAGCATGATGGTTCCTTTGCTGCCACCACAAGCCCTTTGAGGAGCGCCGCTCTGAGCGCCGAGACACAAACCGGCACGATACTCGACCGCATCGTCGAGGCGCGCCGCGCCGCGATGGAGAATCGCCGCCGCCTGCACCCGCTGCCGGTGCTGCGCATGGCCGTCAAGGCCGCTACGCCCCCTCGCGACTTTCCCGGCGCATTGCGAGCGCCCGGCCTGAACGTGATTGCCGAGCTGAAAAAGGCCTCTCCTTCCCGCGGCGTGCTCCGCCAGGATTTCGACGCGAAGAGCCTGGGCACTTCGCTTGCCGCCGCCGGCGCCGCGGCTCTTTCTGTGCTCACCGAAGAGGAGTTTTTCCAGGGCTCGCTCACCAACCTGCGCGTTGCCCGCGCCGCCGTCTCCGTGCCCGTGCTGCGCAAAGACTTCATCTTTGATCCCTGGCAGGTGTGGGAAGCACGCTCTATCGACGCCGATTCTTTCCTGTTGATCGTCGCCATCCTCTCGGACGCCCAGCTCTCCGAATTGCTTGCGGCGGGACGCGAGCTCGGCATGGAGGCCCTGGTTGAAGTCCACTCGCAGGAAGAATTGCGCCGCGCTCTCGCCGCCGGCGCCCGCATCATCGGCGTGAATAATCGCGATCTGCGCACCTTCACCGTCACTCTGGACACATCTCTCAGCCTGATCCGCGAAATTCCGCGCGAATGCGTGGCCGTGAGCGAATCAGGGCTGCGGTCCGCCGCGGACCTCAACCGCCTGCGCGACGCCGGCTTTCACGCCTTCCTGATCGGCGAGGCCCTCATGCAGGCCGCCGATCCGGCCGCGGCGCTGCGCGCGCTGCTGGGCGCGGCGGCGCCGGGAACGGAATGAACCTGTGTTCCGCGTAAAAATCTGCGGCATCACCAACTGGGCGGACGCGCAGCGTTCCATCGAAGCCGGCTGCGATGCCCTGGGCTTCAATTTCTACCCGCGCAGCCCCCGCTACGTCACCCCGCAGGCCGCCGCGGCCATCCGCAGCCGCCTGCCGAAGGAAATCGTTGCCGTCGGCGTTTTCGTAAACGCCACCCCGCAAGAAATCCAGGAAGTGGCTGAGGCGCTCCATCTTCACTACGCGCAGTTGCACGGCGAAGAAGCGCCCGCAGCGGCGCGGGCCGTGGGCCGCGCCACTCCGGTGATCAAAGCGTTTCGCGTGGGGCCGCGCTTTCGCGACGCCCGCCTGGCGCGTTATCCCGCTGCCGCTTTCCTTCTGGATGGCGCTCCGCCCAACGGCAAGCTCCGTGGCGGCGCCGGAAAAGCGTTCGATTGGAAGCTTGTGCGTCACCTTGCCGGCTACGGCCCCATCGTCCTGGCCGGCGGTCTGACGGCGGAAAATGTGGCGCAGGCCATTCGCACGGCGCACCCCGCGGCTGTGGACGTGGCCAGCGGCGTCGAGAGCGCGCCCGGAAAGAAAGACCCGCGCAAACTGCGGGCCTTTCTCGATGCCGTGGCCGGCGCGCGCGAGGCTTTCCGATGAGTGCCATCTCACGTCCCAGCGCGGCAGTCGAGTGGCCCGATCGGCAAGGCCGTTACGGCCCTTATGGCGGCCGCTACGTGCCGGAAACGCTGTTCGAACCCATTGAGGAACTCGAGCGCACCTATCGCGAAGCTCGCAGCGATCCGTCTTTCGGCTCCCAGCTTCAACATCTGCTGCGCACCTTTGCCGGCCGGCCCACACCCCTGGACTACGCCGAGCGGCTCACCGGACATCTGGGCGGCCCGCGCATTTACCTGAAGCGCGAAGACCTGCTCCACACCGGCGCGCACAAGATTAACAATTGCATCGGCCAGGGTCTGCTCACGCTGCGCATGAAGAAGCGCCGGGTGATCGCGGAAACCGGAGCCGGGCAGCATGGCGTGGCCACTGCCGCCGTGTGCGCGCGGCTGGGCCTCGAGTGCCGCGTCTACATGGGCACGGAAGATATGGCTCGCCAGCACCTGAACGTCGTGCGCATGAAAATGCTCGGCGCCACCGTGACCGGAGTGGACTCCGGCAGCCGCACCCTGAAAGACGCGATCAACGAAGCCATGCGCGATTGGGTCACCAACGTCCGCACCACGCATTACCTGCTGGGCTCCGTTCTTGGCGCGCACCCGTACCCGCAAATGGTGCGCGATTTTCAGTCGGTGATTGGCCGCGAGGCGCGCGAGCAAATTCTCGCCGCGGAGGAACGCCTGCCCGCCGCGCTGTTTGCCTGCGTGGGTGGCGGCTCGAACTCGATCGGCCTCTTCCATGAATTTCTCGGCGACACGGCGGTCCGCATGATCGGCGTCGAGGCTGGAGGCACGGGCACGCATCTGGGCGAACACGCCGCACGGCTCGCGGCGGCCTCTGGGTACGCCGGCGCGCGCCCCGGGGTGCTTCAGGGCACCTACACCTGGGTGCTGCAGACGGAAGCAGGCCAGATCGCCACAACTCATTCCATCTCGGCCGGCCTCGACTATCCCGCCGTCGGCCCCGAGCACGCCTGGCTGGCCGATCGCGGTCGCGCGGAATACACGGCCGTTAGCGACGCCGCCGCCATTGATGCCGCGCGCACCCTCTCGCGCACGGAAGGCATCCTCTGCGCGCTGGAAACCGCGCATGCCGTAGCCGAACTGATCCGCCGCGCCCCTCAGTTCACGCGCGACTCCGCCGTAATCCTGAACGTCTCCGGCCGCGGCGACAAAGACATGGAGACACTCTCCCGCCATCTCTAGGCCCGTATGAATCCGCCATCCTCCACTCGCATCCGCCGCTGTTTCGAAGCCCTGCGCCAGCAGGGCGACCTGGGCCTGATCGCCTATCTCACTGCCGGCGACCCATCTCTCGAAGCGACACGCCGCATCGTCCTGGCCGCCGCGGAGGCCGGCGCAGACATCATCGAACTGGGCGTCCCCTTCAGCGATCCCCTCGCCGATGGTCCCGTAATCCAACGCGCCAGCGAACGCGCTCTCGCTGCCGGCACAACGCTGGCCGGAGTGCTCGATCTCGTTGGTGAAGTCCGCCGCAAAAGCCAGGTTCCCCTGGTGATCTTCAGCTACTTCAATCCCATCCTCCAGATGGGCCTCGAGCGTTTCGCCGAGAGCGCGCAGGCATCGGGCGCCGATGGCGTGCTCATCACAGACCTGCCTCCCGAGGATTCCGCGGACTACCTGCGCGCCGTCCGCGCCCGCAACCTGGACACGATTTTCCTCGCCGCTCCCACCACGGGCGCCGCGCGCATGCGTTCGATCGCGGAGAGCTCCACGGGTTTTCTGTACGTCATCTCGCGCACCGGCGTGACCGGCGAACGCGACTCTCTGGCCGACGAACTGCCGGCTCTTCTACGCCGTGCGCGCCAGGCCACGGATCTCCCGATCGCCGTCGGTTTCGGAATATCGTTGCCAGGCCATGTGTCGCTGCTCGGCGGTCTGGCGGATGCCGCGGTAGTGGGCTCCGCCCTGGTGGCGGAAGTGGAACGCGGCGGCACGCCCGAGGAGTCTGCGGCCAACGTGGCGGCCCGCGTGCGCCTGCTCAAACAGGCCGGCCTCCGCGGAATGAGCCGCCGCGAAGCCGCGGTGCCGGCACGGGGTGAGAATCCATGAGCGTGGAGCAAGTGATTCAGGAGTGGCGGAAGAAGATCGATGAGATTGACGGGGAACTCGTGCGGCTGCTGAACGAGCGTTCTCAGTGCGCCGTGGAAGTGGGCAAGCTGAAGCGCGGCGCGCAGTTGCCGCTCTACCAGCCGGACCGCGAAAGGGAAATTCTGGACCGAGTGACGCGGGCGAATCCCGGACCGTTGCCCGACACCGCTATCCGGCGGCTCTTTGAACGGATATTGGACGAGGCGCGCGCAGTCGAGCGCCTGGTGATGGGGCCGGAGGGTGAGAATCCGGCGCAGGGAACGAAGCAGGGGCCGAAGTAGAACCGGCGGCACGGGGAGACGAGGCGAGACATGGTCATTGTGATGCATGCAGGTTCGAGCGAAGAGCAAATCCAGCGGGTGATCGACCGGCTGGTGGAAATCGGCTTCGACGTTCACCGTTCCACGGGCGCGTCGCACACGGTGCTCGGCGCCGTGGGAGTGCCCAGCGAGTACGATCCCCGAGATCTGGAGCTGATTGACGGTGTTCGCGAAGTGGTTTCGATCACGCAGCCGTACAAGCTGGCCAGCCGCGCGTTCCGGCCTGAAGGCACCATCGTGGATCTGGGCCGCGGCGTGAAGGTGGGCGGGACAGAAGTGGTGGTGGCCGCCGGGCCGTGTGCGGTGGAATCGGCCGCTCAAATCAACGCGATCGCGGAGCACGTGGCCCAGTGCGGCGCACGGATGCTGCGCGGCGGCGCTTTCAAGCCGCGTTCGTCGCCCTACACTTTCCAGGGCCTGGGCGAGCCGGGGCTGAAATTGCTGCGCGAGGCTGCGGACCGCAGCGGCCTGCTGGCCGTGAGCGAGGTGATGGACGACTCCCAGATCGAGCTGATGACTCCTTACGTGGACGTCTTCCAGGTGGGCGCTCGGAACATGCAGAACTACAACCTTCTGCGAGCCCTGGGCGCCGTTTCGAAGCCTATACTGTTGAAGCGGGGTATGTCTGCCACGATTGAGGAGTTGCTGCTGAGCGCGGAATACATCCTGGCCGGCGGCAACTACAATGTGATGCTGTGCGAACGCGGCATCCGCACATTTGAGAACTACACACGCAACACGCTGGACCTCGCGGCAATTCCAGTGATCGAAAAGCTCTCCCATCTGCCGATTCTGGTGGACCCGTCGCATGGAACCGGCCGGCGCGATAAGGTGCCGCCCATGGCGCGCGCTGCCGTCGCCGCGGGCGCGCATGGACTTCTGATCGAGGTTCACAACGATCCGGAACACGCCCGCTCCGATGGCGCTCAATCTCTGCACTTTCCGCAGTTCGCCAAGCTGATGGACGAAATTCGCTTGATCGCTCCGGCCGTCGGCCGCCGGATCGCCTGACCCATGAGTGTCGAAACGCCGTTTCGAAATCTGGCCGTCCTGGGAACCGGGCTGATCGGCGGCTCGTTTGCCCTGGCCGTGCGGCGCGGATTTCCGCAGGTTTCCGTCACCGGCTGGGACCGGCCCGCGGTGCTTGAGCGCGCGCTCCACCTGGGCGCGATCACGCAGGCCGCGGCGAGCCTGGCAGACGCGGTTTCCCCGGCGGACCTCATCTACGTGGCGTTGCCGGTTGGGGCGGCCCTCAATCTGCTTCCGGAAATCGCGCGCCACGCGCGCCCGGGCGCCATCGTCACAGATGCCGCCAGCACAAAAGCGGCCATCTGCCGCGCCGCCGCGGAGCAGTTTCGCAGCGGCGCACACTTTCTGGGCGGCCACCCGCTGGCGGGAAGGGAAGTGAGCGGCATCGAGCACGCCGACGCAACTCTCTTTCGCGGCGCAAAGTACGCGCTGATCGGCCCGCCGGGCCCGGCCACGGCGGCTTTTGAGGCGCTGCTGGCCGCGCTGGACGCCGTGCCGCTGTGGATTGACGCCGACACGCACGATTGGGCCGCCGGCATCGTCTCCCACCTTCCGCAACTCGCGTCCGTCGCCCTCGCTGGTGTCGTCCGCGACGAAACGGACGAGACCGGCCTGCCCCTTACGCTCGCGGGCACGGGATTGCGCGACGCCCTGCGCCTGGCAGGCAGTCCCTACGATGTGTGGCGCGACGTTTGCCTCACGAACCGCGACAATCTGGTGCGCTCGCTCGACCGCCTGATCCAGGCGCTCGAGCATATGCGCGGCACTCTGGCCAGCCGCGATCTCGAACCGCAATTCGACGCCGCCAACGAGGTGTACAAATCGCTCCGCGGAATGGATTAAACTGCCCGCGGTTCCAACGGGAGTCTTCGAATGGATAAACGCGTTCCCAGCGCCGACGCCGCCATCGCTGCGCTTCGCGACGGCGCCACGATTCTGATGGGTGGTTTCGGCCTGTGCGGCATTCCGGAAAACCTGATTGCCGCGGTGCGCCGCAAGGGCGTGAAAGACCTTACCGTGGCCTCAAACAACGCCGGCGTCGACGGTTTCGGAATCGGCATCCTGCTCGAGTCGCGCCAGGTGAAGAAAATGATTTCCACCTACGTGGGCGAAAACAAGCTCTTCGAGCAGTTGGTGCTTTCCGGCCAGCTCGAGGTGGAGTTGAACCCGCAAGGCACCTTCGCCGAGCGCATCCGCGCCGGCGGGGCCGGAATTCCCGCATTCTTCACGCCCACCGGCTACGGCACCATGGTGGCGGAGGGGAAAGAAGTGCGCGAATTCCACGGCCGGAATTTCGTGCTGGAGAAGGCCCTGCGTGGCGACTTCGCTTTCGTCAAGGCCTGGAAGGGCGACCGCTGGGGCAACCTGATTTATCGCAAGACCACGCGCAACTTCAACCCGGTGATGGCCACTGCCGCCGATTACGTGATCGCGGAAGTCGAAGAACTCGTGGAAATCGGGCGTCTCGACCCCGACCAGGTGCACACCCCCGGCATTTTCGTGGACGCTATCTTCGAGGGAAAGTTCGAGAAGCGCATCGAGCGCAGGACGGTCACCAAGAAATCCTGAACGCGCGGCAGCACGACGGCTGGAGGAGAACAGCATGGATCCCCGCGAACGAATCGCACGGCGCATCGCGGCCGAACTTCGCGACGGCTTCTACGTGAATCTGGGCATCGGCCTGCCCACCATGGTGCCCAACTATCTTGCGCCCGGCATCGAGGTCGTCTTGCAGTCTGAGAACGGCATGCTCGGCGTGGGCCCCTATCCCGAAGAAAGCGCCGTGGACCCCGACCTGATCAACGCGGGAAAAGAGACGGTCACCGAAATCCCCGGCACCTGCTATTTTTCGAGCTCCGATTCTTTCGGGATGGTGCGCGGCGGCCATGTGGACCTGACCGTGCTCGGCGCGCTCCAGGTGGACGAGCGCGGCAACCTCGCCAACTGGGCCATCCCGGGGAAGATGCTCAAGGGCATGGGCGGCGCCATGGACCTGGTGGCAGGCGCGCGCCGCGTGATTATTGCCATGGAGCACACCACCAAGGAAGGCCAGCCGAAAATCTTGAAGAAGTGCAACCTGCCGCTTACCGGCGTCGCCGTGGTCAACCAGATCGTCACGGAACTCGGCGTGATCGAGGTGACTCCGGCCGGACTCGTGCTTCTCGAAACAGCCCCGGGCGTCTCCGCGGACCAGGTGCAGAAGGCCACCGAGCCGCTCCTGCAGCTTTCTCCGCAATTGAAGACGATGGCTGGCTGATCGCGGCCACGCGGTTTGTACGACACACGCCAGGCTGCCCCGCGTGACCCCTCGCGCGGTTCGCGTTACACTTCGATTGGTAAGAGGCTTGGCACGGACGGCACAGGGCGCCGCTCGATGGAATTGCACTCCATTATCGTGGTGAGTCTTCACACGCCGAAGGAAAAGGTGTGGGGCGAACTACTGGGCATTACGCCGGCCGGCGTAACCCTGCGCGGAGTAAGCCTGGAATCCTTCGACGAGTTCGTGCGCCAGGCGCGCGACACCGACGGCGAATCCATCGGCCTTCCCACCGTGTTCTTCCCGATGCTTCGCATCGAGCGCCTGGCCCTCGACGAGCGTCAGGGCTCCGTATGGTCCATGGCCGACCTGTTCGAGCAGAAGGTAGGCTGTTCGCTGCCGGCCTATCTCGCGCGTTTCGGTTGAGCGTCGAGCGATCATGCGCCCGCCCCATTGGACCGTCCCGAATCAAATCACTTTTTTCCGTTTTGTCCTGTTGCCCATCTTCCTGATTTGCCTGTTCTACCAGCACTACGGCTGGGCGCTCGTCCTGCTGGTCGTGGCCGGGCTTTCAGACGCCCTTGACGGCCTCGTGGCGCGCTGGCTGAACCAGAAGAGCGAGCTCGGCACGTTCCTCGATCCGCTGGCCGACAAGCTGCTCCTTTCGAGCGCGTTCGTGGTGCTGTCTTTCAAAGGGGTGATTGGCTGGTGGCTGACCATTCTGGTGCTCGCCCGCGACGTGGTGATCCTGGCGACCGCCGTGGTGATCCTGCTGGTGGTGGGCCCGCGCACATTTCCTCCATCGATTTTCGGCAAGCTCACTACTTTCCTGCAAATCCTGCTGGTGCTCGTTACCGTGGCCGCCGCGGCGTTCCTCTCTTCTCCGCTGCACGAAGCGCAGCATTTGCTGGTGTATGCCGTGGCTGGGATCACCATCATTTCCGGGGTGCATTACAGCGTGACCATTGCGCGAAAGCTCAGCGGGCCCTGACCGGCCGATCGCTCCACAACAATCTCAACCAACCCTCCACTACATCGAAGGCGCGGGTTAACTGTTCCGGCCTTCTGATTTGGCGCACCCTGCGGGCTTATGCCATACTCGCCCGCGATGGTAAAC
>DATFZR010000524.1:0-4138 GCA_035314265.1 Candidatus Acidiferrales bacterium | reverse complement strand
AAGTGATCGAGTCTGGCCGAATAGATGCTGGTGCCTTCGAAGATCGGATAGTTTCCGACCAGGTTATCGAGCGGAACGAAGGACGCGGGGAGCGACGCAAAGCCCAATCCGGCGCCCCCGCAGGGAACCGGCGTGAGCGTGGCCGGCGCGCAGGGCACCGGCAGTGAGAAGCGCTGGCCGGGAGGCACGGCCGTTCCGGTGAGCGCGCTGGCGACGATGCCGGGGTCCACGCCGGTGCGGGCGACGCTGCCGGCAGAGGCAGCGACGGCTTCATACGCGGCCTGCACTCCGGCCGGGAAAGCGGCGAGCGCGGCGGCCTGCGAGGGCGTGAGACCCGTAAGGGGATTCGCGCCGTCAAAATTCCCGGCGCCGATGTCCGTAAAACCCGTCTCATGGCGGCGCGTGCCTTCGAAAGAGAAAAAGTAGAAGGTCCTGTCCGTGCGAATGGGCCCGCCGAAGGCAACGCCGTACTGCGCGCGGGTGTAGGACTGCTTCACCGGGGTCTCCGTGCCCGTGGCGGGGTCTACGGCAACGGAAAACGGGTTGCGCGCCTGCAAATCCGTGGCGCGGAGGAAGCCGAACACATCGCCGTGGAACTGGTTGGAGCCGCTCTTGGTGACGATATTGATGACGCCGCCGGTGGCGCGGCCGAACTCCGGCATGTAGTTGCTGAGGATGAGCTGGAATTCCTGCACGTCTTCCTGGGAGACGGTGGAGCGGATGCCATTAACGGAGTTGTCCACGGCGTCGGCGCCGTCCACGGAAACCTCGTTAGAGCGTCCGCGCTGGCCGCCGAAATTGAGGCCGCTGGTGGGCGCAGCGCCGATGGAGGGGGCGCTGTCGCGGTTGGCCTGGGAATTGATCAGGGTGAAGTTGACGTAGTTGCGGCCGTTGATCGGCAGGTTTTCAATTTCGCGGGAGCCTACGGTCTGGCTGACGGAGGTGCGCTGCGTTTCCACCAGCTCGGCCTCGCCCGTGACGGTGGTGGATTGGGCGACGGTGGCAGGCTGCAACTGGACGTTGAGTTCGGGCACGCGTCCGATCTCGAGAGCGAACTCCGTGTTGGTGTACGGCGCGAACCCCGACATCTGAACCTTCATCTCGTAACGGCCGGGCGCGAGGCTGGTAAAACGGTAATTGCCGTCTTCGCGGCTCTCGACGGTACGGGTGGCATTGGTGGCCAGGTTTTTTACGGTGACTTTGGCCCCGTTGACGACAGCGCCCGTTTGATCGGTGACGGTGCCCGACAAATCCACGGCGTTTACCTGCGCCCAGATGGGACCTGCGGCCAAAAGAGCGGCAACCAGAAGGCTGAACAGGATGCCCACTGCGTGTGAACGCTTCATGCGTTTTTCTCCTCGCAGAACCACGATCTTGCCGTGCGTCATCGCTGCGTCATTCTCCGGTTCAGGCTTCAGACTGATTCAGAGCCGCGGCCGCGCGCACGAAACCGTGCCGGACAAAACACGCGCTTTGAGAATTCCGTGCATCTGAGAAGCGAAACGACCAAGCCCTCGACCGTGAATCCCGGCGACCTGCACTTTGATACTCCTTCGGTAGAACCAATTCAACGCATTTGTGGCAAGGGTGCCACAGGGTGCAACAGGGGCGGCGGAGGCGCAAGCGGCCGGGCCGTCGCACGGCGTAGCCGTTTCCCACGGCATGCGCTCCGTTTGCACGCGCCTGACATTGGTTCACAGTGTCAGGAATGCGCCCGGTCCAAAGTGTCAGGGATCTGCCCGGTCCGTTGATGACACCCCCCCTCCCCCTGGAGTTCGTAATCTGCTGAAAACACGTAGGTTGCAAATTGGGAGTGTGTAAGCGGCTGAAACAACAGTGCTTACAGTGAGGGGGTTTCGGGCTGGTGCTCCGCCGGGGAGGCCCCCTCCCCCCATTCGTGCATCTGCACAAACGAAAGGAGTTAGGTGTGATTTCGGGGCAAAGCGTTGAAACTGGGGGACTTTAAGTGGGTGTGGAATGTGCAGATGCGAGGCGGTTTTGTATCTGCACAAACTGCGGGAGTTGCAGGAGGGGTGCGCGGATCTGCACATTCCACAGGTAGTTAGGGAAAGTCTGGGTCCACGGATTGGTCTACAGGGGTGCATCGACGTTCATCCTACTCTAATTGTACTCTATGATTACCCATAAGTCAAGGGGAAAGTGATGAGCGACTGGTGATTCGTGACCGGTAACTGGTGGGAGGGAGGAGGGCGCGCGAGCAACCTAAGTGTTCTGGCTGAGTATTCTGCCGAGGACTGGTAAAGACCCACCCTTGGAAATCGAAGGGTGGGGCACCCCCTCTTCATAACGCCGTGGTGAATCTACAAGATTTTCCACCATTGATACGCTGGACGCGGCGGGCCATCGCACCTCGCCCTGCGGCGCGCAAAAAGCTCATCGGCTCCGGATTTCTCTGTCGAACTCCCAAGCGGGATTGGCCGCGGATTAACGCGGATTGGCGCGGATGTCCGGGATGGGGAATGGAGGGAAGACGGGACGTTTTCTGCCCCACATCTTTCCGCGCCAAAACGCCAGGATGACGGCGGAACCTGCCGGCCGTCGCCAGCACAGCGATGCCGACCCGTGGTATTGACAGAGCAGCTAATCTCAACTAGAGTCTCGCCAGTTCAATGTACGACCCGAGCGGGCGCAAACTGGCGTTGATGAACGGGCAGACGCTGCACTACTATGCGTTTGTGCCGCTGCCAGGCGGGCTCACGGCAAAGTACGTGAGCAGCGGAGTGGGTTCGTACATGCATCCGGACTGGCTGGGCAGCTCGCGAATGGAGTCGCAGCCGTATCCGGCGGCGCCGTACATCGAGACGGCTTATGCGCCGTTCGGGGAGGGGCTTCGCTGTTGCGGGCACGTCAAAAGGGTATGTCTACTGTCCGGGCGAGCCGCCTTCCCCGTTGTTTAGCTCGCTGGACCATGGCGTTCCGCCGCCGCCCGCTGATTCTCTCCGCACCTCGTCGACCGGCTTTAAGAAGAGGCAAGGATTTCAACACGGAGACACGGAGGGGGCACGGAGTTCACGGAGAACGGCGTGAGGGTGCATGCGGTGAGCGTCGAGGCGGTTTGGAGTGCCCGAATGGAAAAAGGCGAGAGGCGTGCAGATCAGTCTTCCTGGAGGCCGCGGAGGAGCTTGCGGAGTTTTTCGCGGTCTTCCTGGCCCATGTGGACGAATTCGACGCCGGTGCCGTTGGAGAGGACGTTGCGGACGACGGCCATGGTGCTGATCGTGCGCAGGCCGCTCTTGATCTCCAGGGGGAAGGCGTCGCCGATCTGAAGCTGGCGGTTTGCGGCGATGCAGGCGCCGCCAAGGCTGATGGTGCGCACCTGGACGGCCATGGGACGCTTGCCCTCGATGCGTCCTGTGAGGGGCGAATCGAGCGGAAAGCGCGGATAGCGGCGCGGGTGCGCGGCTCCGGCGGTGGTGGCCGCGGCTTCGAGCTGCTCCTGCAATCGGGAGCGGGGCATGCGGCCTTCGATGGCTTCGAGCGCTTCTTCGGCGGCGGTGCGCAGGCCGGCTGGCTCGGCGTACAGCAGGCCGTTGCGGGTGCGCAGGATGGTGCGCAGCAAGGGAGCGGCTTCGGGCGCGCGCAGGCGGCCCAGGCCTTCCATGGCCTTGATGCGGATAAAGACGTCGCGGAGGCGTTCATTTTCGCCCGCGGCGATTTCCAACATGGCGGGGATGGCGGCGGGATCACCCTCTAGGCCCAGCAGGTCGAGGATCATTGGAACGACATACAAATGGGCGCGCGGAAGGACGGCGAGCAGCGCTTCCGGCAGGCCATTCACGCGCTGGCGGGACAGCTCAGAGATGGCCAGGTCTTGAACGCTCCAATCCCAGGCGGGCAGTGCGTCCGGCAGGTGTTCCACCAGGCGCTGCGGGCGGACCGCGGCGAGCAACTTGACGGCTGCGGTGGCGCGGCCGATGCGTTTTTCAAAGACGCGGCGCGCGAGCAGCTCGATGGCAGGCTCGCCGATCGCCTTGGTGAGGCGCACCATGGCCGGAAGGACGGCGAGAAGCGACGGCTCGCCTTCTCCGCCGCCTGAAGCGAGCAGGGTGGTGAGGCCGTCAATCAAAGGCTCCGGCGTGCGCGCGAGAATGCGCACGAGGGCGGCATCGAGCGGGCG
>DATFZR010000523.1:0-5653 GCA_035314265.1 Candidatus Acidiferrales bacterium | reverse complement strand
GATGGCTCACCCTTGCCAAACGGTGACACGCACCGATTTACTTCTTCTCTCCGCGCAGATAGGCGTCGCTCTTATTGATCCAGTCCTCGCGCGGAGGAGTGAAAACGTCCAGGTCCAGCGTATCCTCCACCGCCCAGGCTTCATGCGGAAGATTCGACGGGATGCACAGCACCTCGCCCGCGCGAACCGTGATTTCCTTCCCGTCAATCGCGAATTTCAACGCGCCTTCCAGGATGTAGGTCACCTGCTCGTTGTGGTGGCTGTGCAGAGGCACATGCGAGTCCTTGGCCAGCCGGATGCGCGCCACCATGATCTTATCTCCCACCACCATCTGGCGTTGAAACAGCGGATTCAGTCGCTCCACTTCTACGTCGTTCCAGCGAATGTATTGCAGCATGTATTCATCGCTCCCCGTGCCGCCGGCGCGGCGCTCTTCATCATTGCCGTGAATAAACGTACTCGCCCGATGTGTCTCTCTCCTTCAAAGCCTTCACCTGGCCGTTCTCCATGACGAACTCGAAAATGAGGTCGGCGAATTGAGGAGTCTTGAACTGCAGGCCCTTCACGTGAATCAGCTTCTGCGGTGGGGCGCCCGGGAAAACGAGCGAAAGCCCCGCCCCCGGCTGATACTGCACTTCAAACTTGGCCTTGCTCGGAGTGATGTAGGCCCCCGCCAGCTTTTCGAGCAGTTGCGGCTCCAGCGTCTCTGGCTTGCGCGTGAAAACCACCTCGGCCTCATCAAGAGACGATACGACGCTATCGATATCCCCCTGCGGGTTCGTGCGGAAGTTGAGCGAGAACCTTCCGTATTCCTCGTCGTCCGGCGTGTCGAAACGATCGTAGTGGAAATGGCTCAGCGGGAACTGGAATTCGTGGAAAGTGAATTGGAGCGTGTCTGCCGTGAGCCCGATTTTCACGATGCCGTAGCCGGGGTTCTCGTACTCGCCGGTGTAATCGGCCAGCGCGTGAGACGGCTTCGTATTCGGCACGCGATCTCCGCCCGCCTTTGCGCGTCCCTCGGTCCCGGCTTTTTTGTTGGCAAGGCGCTGTTTCAGCCGCCGCTCGCTCCAGGGCGTCAGGTCCATGCCCAACAGCCGCTCGTACACGTTGTAGGAAACCACGTTATACAAAGTCGCGGCGTGGTCGCCGATCACAAAAACGATTACGCCGATTTTGTCGTTGGGCATGAACGATACCTGGGTATGAAACCCGGGAAGGTCGCCGCCGTGAAACGTCATCAGGTGCCCGCGATAGGAGGCCGTCTCCCTTCCCATTCCGTAGTCCACATTGAGCACCTCCCAGAATCCTTGGGACTCGCCCGCCGCGTTTGGCAGGCCCATGGCCGGTTGCAACGTGGCCTTCAGTACGCTTGCCGGCAGCACCTGCTGCCCGTTGTACTTTCCGTCGTTCATCAGCGCGATCAGCCAGTGGGACATTTCTTCGATGTTCGAGATGATCCCACCCGCCGGAGCCACACCCTCCGTATCCTCGTAGAACGGGATTTGGTACAGCTCGAACGAGTCGCGTTTTTCGCGGAATGGCACGCCATGGTCCGGGTTCTTCACCATCTCCGCGATCGTGAATGTGGACGCGTTCATGCCCAGCGGAGTGAAGATTCTCTCGCGAACGAACTGCTCCCACGTCTTCCCCGATTTCAACTGGATGATGTAGCCGGCGCCCGTGTACATCAGGTTGTTATAGAGAAACGTCGTGCGCATCGGCCGCTGGGGCTCGAGATATTTCATCTTCTCGAACAATTCCTGCCGCGTGAACGGCGACTTGAACCAGAACAAATCGTGCCGCGTGACTCCCGTGCGATGCGACAACATGTCGCGCAACGTCACGTTGTTGTTCAGCTCGTCGTTATAAAACCGGATCGTGGGCACGGACTCGCGCACCGGATCGTCCCAGGTGAGTTTCCCTTCCTCAACCAGCATGCCGGCCGCAACGGCCGTAAACAGCTTGGAATTGGACGCGACCTGGAACAGCGTTTTCGGCGTGAAGGGCAGCTTCTTGTCGTAGTCCCGATAGCCATATCCCTTGGCGAAAACTAGCTGGCCGTTGATCACGATTCCCACGCCGACCCCGGGCGTGTTCCAGTCCTTCAGGATCTGCTCCATGTAGGAGTCAAACCCTTCGAGCTTTTTGGTGACGTCAACAGCGTCTTGCGCGCGGGCGCTGGGCCCAAAAACCATCTGCGCGAGAAGCAGCGCGAGAATGGAAATTGAGTGCGCCGCCCGGCGAGTGGACCTGGGCCAGCCGTTGATCCGCATGGAATTGCTCCTCTCAAAAAAGCCAGCGCCCGCAAGGCCAGGGCATTGTACAGCGCCAATTTCCGTTCGCAACAATCTGCGGCCGGCGCCTCTCTACTGCGGCGGCACAGGTAGATCGACGTGCGAAGCGTAGCGCCGGTTGCGATACACACGCTCGGTCGCCGGCCGGTAGTCTTCCGCGCGCGCCTCAAAGATATTGGGGACAAACGTCTGCGGATTCCGGTCAATCAGCGGAAACCACGTGCTCTGCACCTGCACCAGAATCCTGTGCCCGCGCAGGAAAACATGATTGTTCGTGTGCAGGTCGATCACGTACTCCACGATTTCGCCGGGGCGCACCGCTTCCGGCTTCTCAAAGCTGTTGCGGAATCTCCCTCGGAACACCTCATCGGCAATAATCAGTTCGTGGCCGGCCACGGAGGAATCCGTGTGGCCGCTTTTTGGGTAGCCGTCGATCAATTTCACCACCCAGTCGCTGTCTGTGCCCGTGGTGGAGGCGAAAAGGTGCGCCACGATGTCTCCCGCCACGGTCACATCCTCCGCGAGCGGCTCCGATTTCCAGGTGACCACGTCCTGGCGATCGTTCAGGAAACTTTGATCTTCCAGAAGCCACGTGGTCCAGCCCGGCCCCTGGTACGTGGGCAGAATCGGCCGCTCCCGGTAGGGCACAGGATTCGCGGGATCGGAGATGTAGGTGTCGCAGGCCTCGTCGCTCGCCGTCTCCGGAGCGTCAAAGGAGAGTGTGCCGTTCTCGCGGAAGTACAGATTGCGCCGCACGCTATCGGCCGGCGGCCAGGCATCGTAGGTCACCCAACGATTCGTGCCGGTCTGAAAGGTTTCTGCCTCTTTGAACGGAAGCTGGCCCTGCCCCTTCAGCCAATAAGCGAACCACGGCGCCTGAATCTTCTCGCGGAAATAGGCGGCGGTATCGCTGCCGAAATTCATGGCGCCGAGCCTCCGCCCGTCTCCGTGAGCCCACCCGCCGTGGTTCCACGGGCCCACGATCGCAAAGTTCAAGTGGTTCGTGTCCTGTTTCTCCTGCAGCTTGTAGATTTCCATCGGTCCGTAGAAATCTTCCTGGTCCCACCAGCCCGCAACGTTCAGGTTGGGCACCTTCGGCGCTCCCGCGTAGGTTCGCACCGACTGCTTCCTCCAGAACGCGTCGTAGTCCGGATGCGCGGTAAAGTCGTTCCACGTGCGCAGCTTCCCGTGGAAGTAGCGCGCGTTGGCGTTCGAGAGCGGTCCGAGCCCCAGGTACCAGTTGTAGGTGTCCTGCTCGTCGAACTGAAAGTCGTAATTGCGCTTTCCGCTCTCGAGCAACGCCGCGTATTCAAATCCGTAGCTCAGCCGGAAGGCGCCGTTGTGATGGAAGTCGTCGCCCAGAAACATATCGGCGATGGAGGCCTGCTCCGAGACGGCCCGCACCGCAGGATGCGGATCGAGCGCCGCCATTTCCGCAAGCCAGCCCGGATAGGAAATGCCTGTAATCCCCACGCGGCCGTTGTTTCCCGGCACGTTTTTCAAGAGCCAGGCCACGGTGTCGTAGGCGTCGGTGCTTTCGTCAATCGCGCGCGGGTCTGCCGGGTCGCGCGGCGGACGCAGCATCACAAACTCTCCCTCGGATTCGAACCGCCCGCGAATGTCCTGAATCACGAAAATGTAGCCTTCGGCCAGCGTTTCCGCGTATGTGGAGAGCTGGCGCGAGTTACCGGTCGCGTCGTCTCCCGTTCCGTACGGCGTGCGCACAAACAGGAACGGCAGCGGCTCCGCGGCCTTCCGCGGGGCGTAAATCTCCGTGTGCAGGCGAACGCCGTCGCGCATGGGAATCATCACCGAGCGCTTTGCAAACGGCCTAAAAGGTACAGCACCGCCGGCCGGAGAGTGAAACGCCGCGAGCGTGAACAGCAGCAGCAGGGGCAGCACGAGCAGCGCAAGGCAGGCGAGAGTTCCGGGGCGGCGCATTTCCCTGTCTCCGCCCCGAACGTGTCAAAGCCGAGCGTCAAGACGTCGAGGCGACGGGGGAGAATAGCACAGCGCCCCATTCCGCGCTCTGGCCGGCGCCCCGCCCGGCGCCGCGTCTGCGTCTAGCGAAGATTCAGGCGGTCTAGATAGCGAGGGAAGCGCGGATCGTCTCGCAACGGGTCCATCATGGGATCCACGCGCAGCCGCGCCATCTCCGGGTCGTGTTCTTCCATGGCTTTATCCATCCACTGGAACGCCAGGTCCTTCTCTCCCAGGGCCGCGTAGCAGGCGGCAATCCGCCAGGCGGAGCCGTACCTGCCTTGTCTCCGCTTCAATGCTCTGTCCAGGAGCCAGCGGTTGATGGACTGAATATCACCGCCCGCGGTTGCTTTGCGGAACGAATCAACCACTTCCGGCGCGCTGTGGTTGAATTCAAGAAGCCGCAGGTTTTCCGCCACCACGTCCTGTCCCTTTTTCTTCTGCATGTAGGTCCAGTAGAGATACACATGCGCCGCATAGAAGTCCGGGTCCAGTTCCGTGGTGCGCCGGAACGCCGCAATCGCGCGGTCGTAATCCCTTCCGAGATACGCCGTGTATCCCACGTCGGTGCTGATGAACCGCGACAGGGGATCGAGCTGGCGGGCGCGCTCCATCTCGCTGTAGGCCTCAGGGAACCGCCCGAGCGCCGCCAGATATTCGCCGTGCCACTGGCGGGCGATGGCGCTCGTGGGAGAAAGGCGAAGCGCCTGCGAAAATTCCGCTTCGGCCTGCGACCAATCGTGGTCGAACTGCCAGGCAACCAGCCCGAGCACGGCCCGCGCTTCGGATAGCGAGGAATCGTGCTCCAGCGCCCTCTTTGCCGCCTCGCGTGCCGCAGGCAGCGTTTCGGCTGGAGAACGCAGCGTCCAATCGGCAAGCACGGCATAGGTCTCCGCCACACCCGCGTATGCTTCCGCATAGGAGGGATCCTTCTCGATGGCGGACTGGAACAGCGTCAGCGCCTTTTCGAGATCGGTGGACGCTAGGTGCTCCCAGAAGTAGCGTCCCTTCAGATAGTCCTCGTGGGCCGCGGGATTCGCCGGCGCCGGTTCTTCGGCCACCGTAGCCGATTTTCCGAAGAACTTTGCCCCCAGCACCGCGGTCACGTGCGAAGAAATTCCATCTTCCGCCGCCAGCGTGTCTTTCGAGCCGCGGTCGTAGGTTTCGGCCCACACAGGCACCTGATCCCTCGTGCGCACCAGCCACAGGAAGACCCGCTCGCGCTCGCCGTCGCGCCGCACCGTGCCTTCCAGCAGGTAGTCCACGTGCAGTTCGCGGCCGATTTGCTCCGCGGTCTTGTGCGCGTTGCGGTACTGCGCGGCCGTGGTCCGCGCGATCACGCCCAGTTGCGCCGGGTTCACGCCGGACATTCGCGCATT
>DATFZR010000522.1:0-2206 GCA_035314265.1 Candidatus Acidiferrales bacterium | reverse complement strand
AGCGTGGGGTAGCGGCCGTCGTAGAAGAGCAATTCAGCGCCATGCTCGAAGGGGTAGCGTCCGGTGAGGAGCGAGGCGTGGGCGGGGAGCGTCCAGGAAGATGTGGAGATGGCGTTTTCAAAGAGGACGCCCTCCGCGGCTATGCGGCTTAGATTGGGCGAGGTATTGCGCGGATAGCCGAGAACCGAGAGGTGATCGGCGCGCACCGTGTCCATGACCACGATGAGGACGTTGGGGGCGCCGCGAGGAGGCTGGGGCCAGTCGGCCAGATTGCCCTGGCGGACGAAGAAGCGGCGGACGTAGACGCCGGAGGCGACGATGAGTACGGCGATGACCAGCGCTGGAAGCGCGCGGCGTGAGAATCTGGCGAGGCGCCAGGCGTCTTTGACGCAACTGCGGACGAGCGCCGCGCTGACTCCTGCAGAGAGAATGACGATGACGAGGGGGTCGAGGACGCGGTCGAGCGCGATGGAGAGCCAGTCGAAGACCACGAGGAAGATCATGATGAAGAGCACCGGCTGGTTCGGATTGGAGAGGCGCGCGAGCCGGCAGGCGCCATAGGTGAGAAGCGCGATGACCACGAACAGGACCAGGTCGGCGAGGGGAGACACCCAGAAGATGGAGCGGGGAACGAAGAAGGCGTTGATGGTCTCGCCGGCGAAAGGGCCCTTCTGGAGGAAGAAGAGGGCAGGGCCTTCCAGAAGTCCGGCAATGAGGCCCGCGCTAGCGGCGAGCGTAAGGATGACGCCGACGGAGAAGCGATCTACCGGCGCGGAACGGTTCAGTTCCATAAAGTGAGCGAACTTTCTGGCCGGGCAGCCCATATCATTCGACGGAACCCGCCGAAGGCCAAGGCCACAGAGCGACTGGCGACTTACTACTACTTACCCCGTGCGGGGGCGAAAGTTCCTGGCATCGCGAAGGATTCCACAGGCTGTTTAGACGACTAAGAGGGGACTGCGGTTGCGGGGTCGGGTTGGGGTGGGTTTCGGGGGAGGAGTGGCGTGGTTTGGGAAGGCGCACAGGCCCTTCGCGAAGACGCTCAGGGTAAAACTGAAAGCCTGTGCCACGGGGCTTGTTTCACGACTACACGTTGCGTAGAATGCGCTTTCTTGTTGAAAGGGGAACCAGTTGCACATGCGGGGAGACGGAGCAGGGAACGGAACAGGGAGAAGGATTCCGGCGAAGATCACGGGGGTGGCTGGGTACGCGCCGCCGCGGGTGATGACGAACCGGGACCTGGAAAAGCTGGTGGATACCAACGATGAGTGGATCCGCACGCGGACGGGAATCCGGGAACGGCATGTGGCGGACAAAGGGGTAGCGGCGTCGCATCTGGCGACGGAGGCGGCGAAGAGGGTGCTGGCCCAAACCGGAACAGACCCGGAAGAGATCGAGATGATCGTGGTGGCTAGCGTGACGCCGGACATGATGTTTCCCGCGACGGCGTGCCTGGTGCAGGAGCGGCTGGGAGCGAAGGGGGCGTGGGGGTTTGACCTGTCGGCGGCGTGCAGCGGGTTTGTGTACGCGCTGACGGTGGGGGCGCAGTTTGTGGGAGCAGGTTCGCACCGGAAGGTGCTGGCGATCGGCAGCGACGTGATGACGTCCATTCTGGATTATCAGGACCGAGCCACCTGCGTACTGTTTGGAGACGGGGCGGGCGCGGCGCTGCTGGAGCCTGCCGGAGACGCCAAAGAGGGCATCCTGGACTTCACGCACGATATTGACGGTTCGGGCGGGCCGTGCCTGTATATGCCGGGAGGCGGTTCGCTGCACCCGCCGACGCAGGAGACGGTGGAGAAGAGGATGCATTACGTGCATCAGGACGGCGGGCAGGTGTTCAAGTACGCGGTGCGGCGGATGGCGGAACTAGCGGAGGGGCTGCTGGAGCGCAACGGATATACAAAGGATGACCTGGCGCTGGTGGTGCCGCATCAGGCGAACCTGCGGATTATCCGGGCGATGCAGGAGCGGCTGGGCTTGGATGATTCAAAGGTGATGGTAAACATTGACCGCTACGGGAACACGACGGCCGGAACGATTCCGCTGGGATTGTGCGACGCGGTGACGCAGGGGCGGCTGCACAAAGGGGATCTGGTGATGCTGGTTTCGGTGGGCGCGGGGTATACGTCGGGAGGGGTATTGTTGCGGTGGGCGTACTGAGTTTCGCGCGGCGCAGAAACAGGAGACGGCCTCTCGCAAGGGA
>DATFZR010000521.1:0-13013 GCA_035314265.1 Candidatus Acidiferrales bacterium | reverse complement strand
CCCATACCACTGGTTTTCGATAGCCAGTGAAAGGTGAGCGTCGGCATCCAAGTCGTCGATCGCCAAAGCTCGCTCAGCCGCTTCCTTTGCTTTCGGCCCCGCTTCGCCGGGGGACATGAACCAATCGATCTGATTGATGTAGTTGTAAGCCAGGCCGTTCCAGGCCAGGCCGTAATTCGGATCGATGGCGATGGCTTGATTGAAGTAGTCGAGGCCCTTGCGGAATCCTTCCTTGGTGAGTTGGTTCGTATAGTATTTGCCCTTCAGATAGAGCTGGTAGGCTTCGGGATCGTTCGTCGAACCTTTGATGAGCTTTTGCCGGTCCTCCGCGGAAAGCTGCGAGCGCAATTCCTGCGAAACTCCCCTGGCGATTTCATTCTGCACCGCCAGGAGATCGGCGAGCTTGCGGTGGTACTGCTCGCCCCATAGCTGTTTGCCGTTGCGAACGTCGTCGAGCTCGACGCCAATGGTCAGATCGTCGCCGCGCTGCCCAACGCGGCCCATGAGCACGGCCTGCACGCCAAGCTCTTCGCCAACCTTTTGGGCATCCATCGGCTTTCCCTTGTAATGGAAAGCGACGCTGTGCGGAATCACCTTCAGGCTGGGCAATCGCGCCAGGCTGTTGTTGATGCTTTCGGTGATTCCATCGGAGATGTAGTCCGCGTCGGGATCGCTGCTGCGATTCTCCAGGGGCAGGACGGCGATGGAATCGATCCCGCGTGTCTTGGCCCCTTTCAGATACATGCCGGCTGCAAAGGCGCCGATCACAAGCACAGCGGCGGCAATCGCCGCGGCAACCGCGCGGCGTTTGCCTGCGGCAATGGCCGCTGCAGACGCTGCTCCGGACGCCCCTTGGGGATGCGTTGCCGGTTGGGAGCGATCCTCGGGAGAGTGCGACAGGTCTTCGAGCGCCAGGCGGAGATCCGTGGCCGTCTGGAAGCGGCCGTCGGGAGATTTCGCAAGACACCTGCGCAGAATCACTTCGAGCGCGGGCGGAGCGTCCGCCGGTTGCGGATTCGTGTGAACGATCGCGCCGATTGTCGAGGCGGCCGAGGCTCCGGTGAAGGCGCGGCGTCCCGCGAGCATTTCGTACAGCACTGCGCCGAACGAGAAAATATCGGAGCGCGTATCGGCCGGCCTTCCCTCGGCCTGCTCCGGCGACATGTACGCCGGAGTGCCCACGATCGCCCCGACCTGGGTGAGGCCTATCGAGCGGGTTTCATCCCCGGCTGCGCCGGCATCGTTCTGTTTCGCGAGTCCGAAGTCCAGCAGCTTTACGGCCCCGTCCCTGGTCGCGAGGATGTTCGCCGGCTTCAGGTCGCGATGAATGATCCCTTTGGCGTGCGCGGCTTCGAGCGCTCGAGCGATTTGCGTGGCGATCCGCACGGCCTCCGCCGGCGGAAGTGCTTGCGGCCGATCGCGGGAAACGATGGGGGCGCCGTCCACATATTCCATCACCAGATAATTCGGGCCGACATCGTAAATCTGGCAGATGTTGGGATGGTTGAGCGCGGCGATGGCTTTGGCTTCACTCTCGAACCGCTCGCCGAATTGCACGCCGGAAACCTTGATGGCGACGTCGCGATTCAGGCGCGCGTCCCTAGCGCGATACACCTCGCCCATGCCGCCCGCGCCAATGGACGCAACGATTTCGTAAGGGCCGAGTTTTTCGCCGGGAGAAAGCGGCATATGAGGAAGCGAGGCGAGTTTAGCCCATCAGGCAGCGGGGAGGGAATGAATTACGGAAAGTGGGCCGGCAGGATGCCTGTGCTAGGGAATGCCGGGGTCGTCTGGGGATGCGGCTTCGGGATCGAAGGACGTGGCGCCGCGGGCGACCGTGTTGATGGCCTTGCGGACCTGGTCCGGAGAGAAGCCGGCGCGCAGAAGGCTGCGGTAGATGCTGGCCAGGCGGCGCTCGTCGAGAGGGCCGCGGATGCTGCGCAGTTTGCGCTGCAGGCGCTCGCGCAGCAGGGCGGACTCGTCGTTGGTAGCGAAGACTTCTTCCAATGCCTCTTCAATGTGGCGGTCGGGGACGCCGCGGCGCCGCAGCTCCTGGGTGATGCGCATGCGGCCCTGGCGGCGGCCCGCCGCGCGGGTGCGGGCGAAATCGCGGGCGTAACGCGCGTCGTCCAAAAGGTTCTGCTGCTTCAGGCGGGCCAGCTCGGCTTGCACGAGATCGGCGTCCCGGCAACGGCGTTCCAGCGTTTTGCGCATTTCGGAGATGGAGTGGGCGCGGCGCATGAGCGCGCGGATGGCGGAGGTGTGCAGGGCTTCGGGGGAGTCGAGTTGGCGGGGCGAGCGGCGCATAGGCGAAGGATAACCGAAGAACTGGCGAGTAGCCAGAAAGAGCAGAAGAGACGAAAACTCCTAAAAATACCGCGCGGAGGTGCAAGGTGCGCTGAGGTGCGCTGAGGAAGAGGGGAGAAAACCCTACACGGAGGACACGGAGATACGGAGAACACGGAGACAGCAGGGAGGAAGAACTCGCGGGCAGGTCTCGCTGGTCACTGACCACTGCCTTACCGATTTTGCCCCCCGCTGCCGCCAAACCGCTCGAATTCCGTCATGGCGCGTTCCATTTCTTCGCGGGCCGCGTCTGCGGTGGAGCGGATGCCCTGCATGCGGAGCTTGAGCTCGTCGGGGTTGGAGGCGCGCATCATGGCTTCGTCGTAGGTGATCAGGTTTTTGCCGTGGAGCTCGTAGAGCGACTGGTCGAAGGTCTGCATGCCGTACTGGCTGGTGCCGGCGGCAATGGCGTCGCGAATCAGGCGCGTTTTGTCCGGGTTGATGACGCAATCGCGGATGTAGGCTGTGGCGATCATGATCTCGACAGCGGGAACGCGGCCCAGGCCATCGGACTTGCGCACCAGGCGCTGGCTGACGATGGCCTTGAGCGTCGAGGCGAGCTGCAGGCGAATCTGTTTCTGCTCGGGCGGCGGGAAAACGGCGATGATGCGCTGGATCGTTTCCGTGGCGTCGAGGGTGTGCAGAGTGGAGAGCACCAGGTGGCCCGTTTCGGCGGCCAGCAGGGCGGTGCCGATGGTTTCCAGGTCGCGCATTTCGCCGACCAGGATCACGTCGGGGTCCTGGCGCAGCGCGGCGCGGAGAGCGGTGGAGAAGCTGGCCGTGTCCACTTCCACTTCGCGTTGGTTCACGAAGCCTTTTTTGTCGCGGTGCAGGAATTCGATGGGGTCTTCGATAGTGATGATGTGGTCGGAGCGCTGGGAGTTGATGCGGTCAATCATCCCGGCGAGCGAAGTGGACTTGCCCGAGCCGGTCGTGCCGGTCACCAGGATCAGGCCGCGCTGCTCTTCGCAAATCTTCTCGCACACCTTGGGGAGCATCAGCTCTTCAACGGTTTTGACTTTTGTGGGGATGACGCGGATCACCATGCCGACGTTGCCGCGCTGCTGGAAGACGTTCACGCGGAAGCGGCCGAGACCTGCGACGCCGTAGGCCATGTCCAACTCAGCGGTTTCCTTGAATTTCTGCTTCTGCCGGTTGGTCATCATGCTGAAGGCCATGGAAAGCATTTCTTCCGGCGTGATGCGGGAGAAATCCGTCATGGCCTGGAGCTGGCCGTCCACGCGCACGTACGGGTGGTTGCCGACCTTCAGGTGCAGGTCGGAGGCCTTGTTTTCGATGGCGTGGCGCAGCAAATCTTCAATTGCAAGAGCCATTTAGTAGACCTCGGGCGGATTCCCGCGATGCGGCGAAAGTAGCACGCGCGTAGGGGCGGCGCAAGGGTGAGGGCCGCGCGCGGCGCGGAGAGGTGACGGGGGCAGCGGCGTGTGATGAGTGGCGAGTGACGCCTCGACTCGTCCGCCACGGCGGACCTGCTCAGGCGCAGCATCCTGGCCGGATGCTGGGACAGAAGAAAAGTCAGGACGAGGATTTGCGCATCAGCAGCGTGTTGTACAGGACGCCTGCGGCGATGCCTCCGGCGAGCGGGCCAACCCAGTAGACGGATTGGTTGGTCCACACATGGCCCACCAGCGCGGGGCCGAAGGCGCGCGCGGGATTGATGGCTGCGCCCGTCAGGAGGCCGGCGGCCAGCACGTCTGCCGTGATGGTGAGGCCGATGGCGATGGGCGCCACACTCCTGAAGGCGGAATCTTTGTCGGCCGCCGTGCCGAAGAACACGAACACCAGCAGGAACGTGATCACGGCTTCAATCACGATGCCGAGCACCGGCGTCACATCACTGGAGAGCGCAATCGCGGAGAGCCCGCGGCGCCAAACGTCTTCCAGGTAGAACTGAGTGATCAAAAAGCTGGCCGCGGAGGCGCCGGCGAGCTGCGCCAGCCAATAGAGCAGCAGGTCCACTGTGCCGAGGCGGCGGGTCACCCAGAAAGCGGCGGAGACGGCGGGGTTGAAGTGGCCGCCGGAGATGTGGCCCACGGCAGCCACGAACAGGCCGTAGCCGAGTCCATGGGCGACGGCGATGCCGAGCATGCCGGGGCCGCTGGGGCCGGCCTTCAGCGCCGCGCAGATGCTGCCCACGCCAAAGAAGAGCAGCGCGAACGTGCCCATGAACTCGGCGATCAGTTTCTGGCCGGTGTTGTACATGTTGCCCTCCAGCAGCGAGGCAGTCGAATCGGTGGAAGCGGACTCGGGGCAGGAGTGTACAACCGGTTTCTAAGTTATGCAGGCATTTCCAGCCGCGGAGGCCGTGTTGCAGCCCACTGCGGGCGCGCTGGCGGGCGCGACGATTGGCCGGCTCCGGTGAGCGGGCCCGGGCGTTCCGTCAGCGCGCGACCGGCGCGGGAACGGCCGCGGGAACCAGGGTGAGCCAGCCGTGGCGGTCGGGCTTGCGTCCCTCGACGATGGCGAAGAATTCTTCCTGCAGGCGCTTGGTGACGGGGCCGCGGCCGCCCTTGCCGATGGTGATGCGGTCAACCGAGCGGACGGGCGTGACCTCCGAGGCCGTGCCGCACAGAAAAACTTCATCCGCAATGTACAGCGCCTCGCGCGGAATCAACTGCTCGGCCACGGGAATGCCCAGGTCCTGTGCGAGCGTGAAGAGCGTGTTGCGCGTGATGCCGGGGAGAACGGAATTGGAAAGCGGCGGAGTAATCAGCGTGCCGTTGGCGTACAGGAAAAGATTTTCGCCCGAGCCTTCGCTCACCAGGCCGTTCACGTCGAGCGCGACGCCTTCGGTGTATCCGTTCACCACGGCTTCCATACGGATGAGCTGGGAGTTCAGGTAATTGCCGATGGCTTTGGCCATGGCGGGAAGGGTGTTGGGCGCTATACGCGTCCAACTGCTGATGCACACGTCCACGCCGTTTTCGATCGCTTCGTGGCCGAGGTACTTGCCCCAGTCCCAACAGGCCATGTAGACCTCGATGGGGCAGTTGAAGGGGTTCACGTTGATGTCGCCGTAGCCGCGCATCACGATGGGCCGGATGTAGCAGGCGTCCATGTTGTTCTTGCGGATGAGGTCCACGGCGGTGGAGCAGAAATCGTCCACGGTATAGGTGGGATCCATGCGGTAAACCTTGGCGGAATTCAACAGCCGCTGCATGTGGTCGTGCAGGCGAAACACCGCTGGGCCGTTGGGCGTCGAATAGCAGCGAATGCCTTCAAAGACGGCGGAGGCGTAATTGACCACGTGGGAGAGGACGTGCACCTGCGCGTCGTCCCAGGGGATGAACTCGCCGTTGTGCCAGATGCGTTCGGTCTTCTTCAGGGCCATGTGTCGCCTCGCGTCACGAAACGTTTTGGAAGCATGCGCGCCGAAGGGGCCCGTCCGCGGGGAGGGTTGGAGAAAAGGGCGCGCGCGTTTCTCGGGAAGCCGCCTGTGGGAAGTGTGTAGTCAATGCGGCTCGACTCACCGGCGATTATAGCAACCGGGGTGAGCGCGTCAATGGGACGCGAGTCCCGGCCGCCGACAAAATGGATGGGTGTGGTGGATGCGAAGCGGAGGCGACGGCTGGAAGCCGGTGGTACAAGATCGGTTCAGCGGTTCGAGGGCGCGGCCGGCGCTGCGTCTTTCGGTTTCTCGCCGAACGTCGAGCGCATGATCGAGTTGGCTTCGTTCAAACGCCCGCCGCGGCTCGCTTCCCACGCGCCCAGCAGCAGAAAGGGAATGAGCGCGGCGGCGACCCACAGTTTGGCCTGCCGCGGCACTTTTTCCTCGGGTTCCCACCGGAAAATCTTGCGGCAAACGAAAAAGGCCAGCAGGGCCGAGCCGCCGAGCGAGGCGATTTCCGCGCCCAATTGATTGAGCGAAGCGAAGTTGATAAGCGCGCGCTCGAGGCCGGTGACCAGATAGGTGGCCGGAAGGAATAGCGCCACCTGCTGGATCCATCCCGGCAGGCTGGGCAGCGGGATCGCCACGCCGGAAAGCAGAATGAAAGAAAGCCAGAGGAGCTGGTTGATCACCTGCGTCTCCATCATGGAATTGGCGACGCTGGCCACGACGAGTCCAAGTGCGGCGAATGTGACGGCGCCCAGTCCGGAAAGCACAAAGACGCTCAGCAAATTCCCCCACCGGTCCATGTGCAGCACCCAGTGGGCTACGATGATTTCCGAAGCGATTCCGGGGAGCATGAGAATCAGGTTGGAGGCGATGCTGGAAAGCAGCATGGTGCCTGCTTCGATCGGGGCCAGCCGGAAGCGCCGCAGGATGCCCTGCTCGCGGAAGATGACGAGCTGCTGGCTGAGTCCCCAGAAGCTGCCCATCACACTCATGGCCAGCACGGACGCGAGGACGTAGGCCACGGCGGGTCCACCGTTGCGCGCGAACACCGCGGAGAAGAGGAACAGAAAAACCAGCGGGATGATGATCCCGAAGACCAGGAAGGCGCGGTTCCGCATGGCGAGGCGCAGGCGGAAGAGGGTGAGTGTCCAGGCGTGGCTCATTGTTTTTCCGGGGCGCTCAGCTCACTCCCGCAGGCGGCGGCCCGTCAGCTCGATAAAGACGTCTTCGAGCGACGGCGCGGCGATTTCGAGCGACTGCAGCTCGTTGTTCTTGCTTTCCAGGTGCTTCACCAGCGCGACGATGGTCTGCGGCGGGCGCGTGGAGTGCATCACGGTGCGGCCGTCCACCGTGCGGCAGTTCGTGACGCCTTCGAGCCCGTTCAGTTCGCCCTCGGCCGCGGGCTTCGCGAGCGAGACCTCGATGCGCGTGGTACCGGCGGAACGGTCCTTCAGCTCGCGCGGCGTGCCCAGGGCGATCAGCTTTCCCTGGTCAATGATGGCCACGCGGTCGCACAAGCGTTCCGCTTCTTCAATGTAATGCGTGGTGAGCAGCACGGTTTTCTTGTCGCGGCGCAGCTCTTCGATGATGTCGTAAATTTCGCGGCGCACCTGCGGGTCGAGGCCCGCCGTAGGCTCGTCGAGAAAGACGACGCGCGGCTCGTGCACCAGCGCGAGGGCGATGGCCAGCCGCTGCTTCTGCCCTCCGGACAGCTTCGAGTAAGACGCCTGCCGCTTTTCCTCGAGGCCAAATCGTTGGAGCAGGCGCGTGGTGTCTGTGTGCACGCCGTAGAGCTGCGCGAACAGGTTCAAGGCTTCGCCGACGCGCACTTTGTCCGGCAGGGAAGTGGATTGGAGAACCGCGCCGACGGAACGCTTGAACTGCGCGCCGCCTTTTTGCGGGTCGAGGCCGGAGACGGTGGCCGTGCCGCCGTCTGCGGTGCGCATGCCCTCAAGGATTTCGATGGTGCTGGTTTTACCCGCGCCGTTGGGGCCGAGCAGGCCGAACACTTCGCCCTCGGCAATCTCAAAACTCACGCCGCGGAGAGCTTCCACGTCGCCATAGCGCTTTGCGAGGTCACGGACCTGGACGATGGCTTCGCTCACGGCAGATTTGAGTTATATCACACGCCGCGATGCGGGCGCGATTTGGGGGCTTTGGGCGCGCGACCGGGTTTCCATGCGTGATTGGCGAGGTCAACGCGATTGCCGATGAATGCCACGCCTTCGCGCGTGAGCAATTGCCGCTGGTAGGAGCAGTAGGGCTCTGGAGTGCGCAGGTGGCCGCCCGCGCCGATCACGCGGTGCCAGGGAACTCCCGGAGGGCAGGCAGCCATGGCGCGGCCCGCGGTGCGTCCGCCGCCCGGCAGGCGCAGCGCGCGGCCTACCTGGCCGTAGGTGACTACGCGGCCGCGCGGGATCAGCCTTACCCAGCGGTACACGGGAGCCCAGGACATCGTGTGTCTCCTCGGCGGAGAGAGAGGAATAGAGGATAACGCAGAGGCGCGGAGATCGCGGAGGAGCGCGTGGGAAACCGGAGCAAAACCTCCGCTGCGTGATTGACGCGTAGTACCCCACCAGGCTGTCTCCCGGCTCGAAATCCAAAAACCCGCGCAAATGGCTGAAAAACGGGCAATTCCGGCCGTGGCAGTACGCCTAGCCAGGGCTGTCCGATGGTTGGCTTTTGGGTGGTACGGACGGGCCATTGTTGGCGTAGTGGAACGCCGGCACACTACGCATAGAAGCGGTGCACTGAGGCCGCAGCAGAGGAGCAGGGAGAAAGACAGTGGCTTTCGTCAGGCGCAAAGGCAATGCCTACTATCTGGTGCACAACGTGCGCCAGCGCGGAAAGGTGAGACAGATTCATCTGGCCTGCCTGGGACCGCGCCCGCGGATCACGGAAGATGTGGTTCGCGACGTCTCCCGCCAGCATCCCTTTCTGGACCTGGACTGGCCGCGCCTGCAGGAACGCACCGCGCACGCGATGGAACTGTACCAGCCGGAAACGGGCAGCCTGGATCGCCTGTTGAACCAGTTGCACGCGCTGGTGGCCGATCTGGGCGAGCTTTCACCCACGCTTCTCCAGATGGCGCATCCTCCCGTCGTGGTGCGGGAAGTGTTCAACCTGCTGCGCACGCTGCACAGCGCGCTGGAATCGAAGCTTCACCAGTTTGAGCGTAGACCGCAGGTCGTGGCCCGGCAGTTGGCACATGCCAGGCGTCCGGCCGCGGGCGGATAGTGGGAGCGCACATGCACTCGCTGACTCAGGAACTCGATCCCAGCCGTCGCAGCCCCGAGACGCAAAACTTCGAGGCGGCGCTCAAGGGCCGCATCGTTGGCCAGCCGGAAGCGCTCGCGGCGGTGGTGGACGCGTACCAGGTGTTCCGCGCCGGGCTCAACTCTTCCGGCCGCCCGGTGGCGAACCTGCTGTTCCTCGGTCCCACGGGCTCCGGCAAGACGCGCATCGTGGAAGTGGCGGCGCAGACCCTGTTTGGCGACCCGCGCGCCTTCATCAAGGTGGATTGCGCCGAGTTCCAGCACTCGCACGAAATCGCCAAGCTGGTGGGCTCGCCCCCAGGATACCTGGGGCATCGCGAAACTCACCCGCTGATTACCCAGGAAGAGCTTTCGAAGTATCACACCGACGATCTGAAGCTGAGCTTCGTGCTGTTCGATGAAATCGAAAAGGCGTCGGACGCGCTGTGGCAGCTCCTGCTCGGCATCCTGGACAAGGCTACGCTCACGCTGGGCGACAACCGCCGCGTGGACCTCTCCCAGTGCATCATCTTCATGACTTCAAACCTGGGCGGCGCCGAAATCAGCGAGATGATGAGCGGCAGCATGGGCTTCGTGCAGCCCACCGACAAGACCGAAGACCACCTGGACGACAAGATCAACAAGACGGCTACTGCCTCGGCCAAGAAAAAGTTCTCTCCCGAGTTCATCAACCGCATCGACAAGACGGTGGTGTTCCACCCGCTGCGTCGCGATCAGCTCGAAAAGGTGCTGGATATCGAGCTGGACATGGTGCAACAGCGCGTGCTCGAAACCGCGCGCAGCCAGTTCGTATTCCACGTGGAAACGGACGCGCGTGAATTCCTGCTCTGCGAAGGCACGGACCTCAAGTACGGCGCGCGTCACCTGAAGCGCGCCATCGAGAAGTTCCTGGTGTACCCGCTGGCCAACCTGTTGGCCACCGGGCAGATCCAGTTTGGCGACGTGCTCACCATCAACACGGATTCGGCCAGCCACCGGCTGCGCTTCTTCCGCGAGTCTGGCGGCGCGCTGGTGCCCGCCGGAGGTCCCGCCCTGGGCGCGTTTGCCCAGGTCGCGCAGGGTCCCGGAGGACGCGGCGCGGAATTGACGGCAGCGAAGAGCACCACAGACGCGAAGGCGCGTCCGGCAGAGGCGATCCCCGCGGCGGTTCCGGCAAGGCCGGCTCCTGCGCCGGCGCCTGCGGCAGGTCCGCGCGCGAGCGATCGCCCGCGGCGCGGTTCGATGTAACGATTTCCGTCCAGCCCAATTGCAGCCCCTCTACGCGCCGTCCCGTGCCCCCGGGACGGCGTTCTTCTTTGCCCTGGCCCCTCAAAACGGCCCAGCAACCTCCTCGATCATTTCCCGAGCACGTTAAACGACCCTGTGCGCCCGGCGCACAGGGTCTAGAATCGACGCAAGTCGGCCGCTGGTGGGTAAGGCCATGGCAGCCGCCGGTCAGGCTCCAGATTCATTTCTCGGCGTTCAGCTTTTCGTAGGAAGGCACATCAATCGGCGCATCCAGCAGGCTGGTTTCTCCACTGGCCACATTCTTCACCGCAATCGCCAGCCGGTATTTTCCCGGCCCAACTGGGACGTTGAACTGACAGTCAGCCTCCGGCCGAGCGGAGCTGCATTGCCCGCCGGGAGATATCCGGCGCTCAAATGTCTCGACAACCCTTCCGGACGGCCTGCTGATGCGGCCAAGAATCTCGAATCCCGCAGGCGAGGTCGCAACATTATTCGGAAGCGTCAGTTTCTCCGCGGGCAGGTAAATCACAATCCGGGCGAGCGTCGTTGCGTGTGTCGCCCGGGCAAATTCAATGTGGTGGCTGAATGGCGCCTGGCCACGGTTGACCCGCGAAACCATTAGTGGTTCCAGATCTTTGAATTGCAGGGCCGGTGGTTTCATCGGGCCGACGCAAACAATCATCGAAGGAGCCGGTCCGGAAAGTAATTCCCGGCCACAGGCGTCCATGGTGATGTGAGGAGCGAAAAACAACGCGTCCTTCTTTTCAGGCGCTATGGCGAGCTGGTAGTCTCCCGATCCGCTCCGGTCCACGAATTCAAATTCAACGTTTTCTCCCACTCCATCGAGATGCCCGTAGCCCCATCGTTCCCGGGCATAACCATCTTCCCTCGGCCGGGATTCGATCGAATCCGGAGGGCCAAACCCGACGTAGATTCTTCCCCGGTCTGTCTGGAACCCCGGAATCTGCGTTCCATATTTGGTATCCGCGGAGGCAATCCGCTCGTAATGTCCCCGTTTGAAGCTGTTGTCGAGTGATTTCGGGTCCGCCGTGCGTCTGGCCCAGAACTGCTCGATCCACTGGTCCCGCTCTTCGTCCGACGCCAGGCGCAGAAAGACCGTGCGCTCCTCCCGCGAAATAATGTCCGCAACGTCCTCCGTCAGCCAGAATCGGGCGAGTTCAGGAAGATTCACGATCGCCTCGGTTTCAAGTTGTCTGGTCTTCTCCGCCTGCTGAACTTCTGTCCGGGCCGAATGCGCGTTCTCCGCGCCGGTCAAACCCAGACAGAGCAGCGCCCCGGTGCACATCGAGGTGCGGAGGATGTCGAGAGAAGTGGATCGGCAGAGCTTCATGCTCCTCATTGAGTAAGCAGGATTCGCAATTCCGGCATCGGGTTGTCCCGGCCGCCGGGCCGGCGAAAAGTTACAAACAGGTTCCTCAGGGCGGCCTTATCAGCGCCGTTTCTTGCTTTCGATCTGCGTCACTCGCGCCTTCACCAGCTTTCGAATCAGTGTAGTTGGCAGGGGCTTGTCGGTGGGGAAGTGTATGGTCCCTTTCGAAGTGGAGAAGCCCTTCAGTTGGTTCTTGAACGCTTCGATCACCGCCGCGGTGGGGAACAAACTGCAGTGATTCGAAAATGCGGCGAACCACACCAGCACTCCTTCGCTGCACTTGAACGCGGGCATCCGGTAGCTGATGGTCTCGACAGCCCCCGGTGGCACAGCGGACCGGATCACCGCGCGCATCTTGCTCAAGGTGCCGCGCACGGGTTCCGGGACGCCGGCCAAGTATTCATCAACAGTCTTCGGCGCGGCACTGCGCCTCGCCGCAGGACTGCGGTTGGGGGACTTCACTCTTTTCATGCAGGTAATGCTACGAGACCTTTCACATCGAGTCCACTCCACGGAACACCGTGCAGGCCTCCTTCGGGCCCGATTGACCCTCCCCGGCGACAGTGGGAAGATGCGCCAGATTTAGCCGAGGAGAAGCCGATGCGATACGACTTCCTGCTGGACACCTACGCCACCGAACGGGTCAAAGTAGTAAGCGTGTGGAGCGAGTTTCGCGACGAAGATTTGCCCATGCGGCCCAGCCCCAGCGATTCGCGTGGCCGCAGCGTTCGCGAGCAAATGGTGCACCAGTGCGTGAGCGAGAATCTGTGGTTCACCACCATGCTGGGGATTGACGTTGGCGCGCCGCCGCTGCCCAAGCCCGAGACGCGGCTGGAGTTCATCAAGCGCTACGCCGAGCACAGCGCAAACCGGCTCGCCCAGCTGCAGACGAAGGACGAAGCGTGGTGGGAAGACGACACCACGTTCTTCGACGTCAAGCGCTCGCGCGCCTGGGTGATGACGCGCCGCATGACGCATACTTCACACCATCGCGGCCAGCAGATGGCCATGCTGCGCATGCTACAGCACAGCCTGCACAGCAACTACGGGCCCACGGCAGACACCGGCGGCTTGATGCAGGACAAAGCCCCCACGATTTACGCGTACAACGGCCTCGCAGCATTGCTGTCCGGTGAATCCGCCGGCGGAAAGAAAAGCGCGCTGCCCGGCCCCGGCGGCAAGGCGGTTACAGAGCGGCCCTGAAATGCTCCTATCTCCCTCTCGCCACTAGCCGCTGCCTCACATCGCCCCCCACTCGATCGCGTTGAACAGAAGCTGAAACGTCCCTTCCGTCTGCGCCCGGAATTGCACGCGGAAGCCGAACATCACCACTCTTCCTTTTCCCCGCGTGAACGCCACCACGGCGGCCTTGCGTTCCAGGCGCTCGGCGCCGTGGGCGTAGCCGGACACCAAAATG
>DATFZR010000520.1:0-3137 GCA_035314265.1 Candidatus Acidiferrales bacterium | reverse complement strand
GCCTTGCTCTCTTTGTGAGAAACGCCGCCCAGGCCGAACCGCCCCAGGCCGCCGCCCGCGCCGCCGACGTTTGTGCCCTTCGTTTCGTTTCCGAACTGGGTGACGCTGCCCACGATGATGGCGTCCACCCCGAGGATTTTGCCCAGCTTGGCCGCGGAGTTGGGATTCGCGCGGTCGCTGTTGGAGAAATTCTGCTCGGCCAGGATCTTATCCAAGGCCTTGCGCTCGATCACGGAATACGTGCCGTTCTCGACCAGGAACCGCGTCAGAAGGTCGGTGATGCCCTTGCCCACGTCAATGTCGCTGCCGAACGCCGCGATGGAATAGTTGCGGACTGTGGCGTAGTCGAAGTCGAAGATGGCCACGCGCTTCTTGCGTCCCTGGGGCGCCGTCGGAGCGCCAGGAGCTGCGGCGGGAGCATCCTGCCGCGCCTCCGCTAATGCCCCAACAAGGCACAGCGTGCCCACGGCCGCAATCAAGAGCCTTTTCATTACTTTCCTCCCCGACGCATACCAGGGTGGCTGAAGACCCGGGTTCTGTCTGCAAATTCTACTGAGCGTCTCTCACTACTGTCAATACGAACGGAGGCTGGGAGGCGTTATTTTGCCTGCGATTTTCCTCTCAGACGGTCCGTGCGACCTGTTGCGATGGCGGCCGCCGGACAAGATGGCCCTCGTCAGGCGAGGGCGGAACGGTAGAGATCGTCCCACTTGCCCTGGGCGCGGAGGATCAGTTCGACGATTTCGCGCATCGCGCCGGCGCCGCCGCGGGCGCGCGTGACGTAGTGGGCCTGGCGCTTTACCTCCGGGACGGCGTTGGCCACGGCCACGGCCAGCCCGGCACGCTCGAGCAGTACTAGGTCCGGCAGATCGTCGCCCGCGTAGGCGGTTTCTTCGGCGGAGACGCCGGCGCGCTTCAGAATGTCTTCCCACGCAGGCAGCTTCTGGTGAATCATCTGCGCCACAAAATCCATGTGCAGCTCGCGGGAGCGCTCGAGCGCTGCCGGCGACTCGCGGCCGGAGATCATCCCCGTGCGTATGCCCGCGCGGCGGATCAGGTTGAGCGCGACGCCGTCCTGCGAGTCGTACACTTTCATTTCCGTCACGCCGCCGTCGGGCCAGGAGAGCAGGTGGATGCCGCCGTCCGTCATGGTGCCGTCCACATCGGTAAGCAGCAGCTTGATGCGCCGTGCGCGGCGGAGAATTTGCGGTGAGATTTTTGTTTTGGCCATGGTGTTGGTGTGTCAGGACAATATTAGAACAGTTGCAGCGTCCACAGGTCGTGGATGTGCACGACGCCGAGCACGCGGCGGTCGCCATCGGCCACCACCACTGAGGTGATTTTGCGCTGCTCCATCAGGTTCAGCGCCGCGCTGGCCACTTCGTCGGGCGGGATGGTGGCCGGGTTATGCGTCATGCATTCGCCGGCGGTGATTTCAAACGTGGCGGCCTTTTTTGCGGCCATCAGGCGGCGCAGGTCGCCATCGGTGACGATACCCAGCAGGCGTCCCTCGGCGTCCACCACAGTGGTCATGCCCAGGCGCTTCTTATTCATCTCATAGATCACATCGGGCATCTTGGCCGTGGGGGGCACGCGCGGGCAATCGTCGCCGCCATGCATCAACTGGCTGGCGCGGCGCAGCTTGCGTCCCAGATGGCCGCCCGGATGCAGCGCGGCGAAATCTTCGGGGCTGAACCCGCGGCGTTCGAGCAGGGCGATGGCCAGCGCGTCGCCCAGCACCACGCAGGCCGTGGTGCTGGCCGTGGGCGCCAGGTTCAGCGAGCAGGCCTCTTCCTTGACGGATACGTCCAGCACGATGTCGCTCGCCGCGGCCAGCGTGGAGCGTGCATTGCCGGTCATCGTGACCAGGCGGCAATCCAGCCGCTTGATGGTTTCGAGCAGCAGCAGCACCTCTTCATTTTCGCCGCTGTAGGAAATGGCCAGCACGGCATCTTCACGCAGCAGCATGCCTACATCGCCATGGAGCGCCTCGGCGGGATGCAGAAACGATGCGGGCGTGCCCGTGGAGGCGAACGTGGCGGCTACCTTGCGGCCGATCAGGCCGGACTTTCCCATCCCGGTGACAACCACGCGCCCTTTGCAGGCGAACAACAGTTCGACGGCGTCGTGGAAGCGCTCGTCCAGGCGCGCCAACAGGCCTTCGATGGCCTGCGCCTCGATGCGCAGGACGCGGCGTGCGCTGGCGAGCGTGTCGCGGGGAGTCATGGAAGGCCCGCGGCAGTGGCGATGCGCTGTAGCGTGCGCAGCAACACAGGAAGCTGATCGAGCGGCAGGGCGTTCGAACCGTCGGAGAGGGCCTTCGACGGATTTTCGTGCACTTCCAGGAAAATTCCCTCGATGCCTGCGGCCATGCCTGCCCGCGCCAGCGGGGCAATGAATTCCGGCTGCCCGCCGCTGGCTTTGCCAGTGGCTCCCGGTAGCTGCACGGAGTGGGTAACGTCGAAAATCACCGGATACCCCATGCGGCGCATCACCGGGAACGAACGCATGTCCACTACCAGATTGTTGTAGCCAAACGACGCGCCGCGCTCTGTAACCAAAATGGCGTTGTTCCCCGTGGCCGAAACCTTTTCGACCACATTGTTCATGTCCCACGGAGACAAGAACTGTCCCTTCTTGATGTTCACGGCGCGGCCGGTGACGCCCGCGGCGACGAGCAGGTCCGTTTGCCGGCAAAGGAATGCGGGGATTTGCAGCACGTCGCAAACCTCCGCGGCAGGCGCCGCTTGCGACGCTTCGTGGATGTCGGTCAGCACGGGCATTCCCACACCCTCGCGGATGCGTCCCAGGATCTGGAGCCCTTCGGCCGGGCCCGGCCCGCGGTAGGATTCGACGGACGAGCGATTAGCCTTGTCGTACGACGCTTTGAAGATGGCGGGCATGCCCGCGGCCGCGGCGATTTCCTTTACGCGCCCCGCGATCATGGTGGCGTGCTCTTCACTCTCGATCACGCATGGGCCGCAAATCAAAATGGGCGGCTGAATTCCCCCGACGCGCACCGGCCCGATAGAAAACTCTCGTGTTCCTTGCATGGATGTTGGGTTGAAGAACTCGAACGCCGTAGCCTAAGCTGCACAGCGGGAATTTGCAATGGCGCGGGCCGCGCACCCTGCCAG
>DATFZR010000519.1:0-4098 GCA_035314265.1 Candidatus Acidiferrales bacterium | reverse complement strand
GTTTTCCTGAATAATGTTGACCCGGATGAATACGGATAATTCTCAGTCTCTGCCCTTTTCCCGTGCGACGGCCCTGCTGATTTTGCTGGGGCTATCCCTGTTGATTTACGTGGGTAACGCCTCTCGGCCGGCAGTGCTGGATGATGCCGACGGGGGACACGCGATGGTTTCCCGGGAAATGCTGGAAACCGGCGACTGGTCTGTGATGCGCATCAACGGCGTTCGCTGGCTAGAGAAAGCGCCGCTGCACTACTGGGCGGTGGCGGCCAGTTACGAGCTGTTTGGGCAGAGCGCGTTCACCACCCGGCTTCCGCTGGCGCTGGCGGTGGTGGGCCTGGTGGCGATGGTGTACGTGTTTGGCCGGCGATTCTTCGGCGACCGCACGGGATTTTACGCGGGCCTGGTGATGTGCACGAGCGTGGGGACTTACATGTTCACGCGCATCATGATTCCGGAGGCGATCTACGCGCTGGAATTCACGGCGATCTTCTATCTTTTTCTGTGTGCGTGGACCGGGGTGATTTCGTTGCGGGCGGGCTTCTGGGGCTGTGCGGCGCTGTCCGCGCTGGCGGTGCTGACGCGGGCGATGATCGGGATCCTGTTCCCCCTGGCGATCATCGGGATCTTTCTGCTGCTGACGGGCATGCGCTATTCCTGGCGGCAACTGCCGCTGGTATCGAGCACGCTGATCTTCCTGGCGATCGCCGTGCCCTGGCATCTGATTGCGGGGTTCCGGGCGGCGCGGCCGGACGGGGCGCCGGGCTTCTTCTGGTTTTACTTCATCAACGAGCAGGTGTTTCGGGCGCTGGGCTGGCGTTACCCGCACGATTTTTCAGCGGTGCCCCTGGGATTGTGGCTGTCGGCGCACCTGGTGTGGTTCTTTCCGTGGAGCATCTTTCTGCCATTGGCCTTTCGGGGCCTGCCGCGCTGGCGGGAGCGGCACAGCCTGGACACGCAGGGGACGGCGCTCTTGCTTGTGTGCGTGTGGGCGGGCTTCATTTTCTTTTTCTTCTCGCTGACGGCGAGCCGGATGGAGTACTACAGCTTCAGCGCATGGCCGGCGGTGGCGATGCTGCTGGGGCGGGGAATCGCGCGGGCGGAGCAGGAATCCGCGGCATTGATGAGGCGCTTGCAGGCGGGCGTAGCCGTGGCGGGAGCGCTTGCGGCGGGGATACTGGGGTATCTGGTGTGGGCTTCGTGGGGCGTGAGCGTGAAGGGCGACATCAGCGACCTGCTCCAGTTGAAGGACCTGGACTACTACACGGTGGCCACGGCGAGCTTTTTCGACCTGACCACGCGGGCGTTCGCGGCGCTGCGGGTTCCTTCGATGCTGGCGTCCGCGCTGTTTCTCTTCGGCTTCGGGGCGGTGTACTGGATGCGGCGGCGCGGCTGGAGGCTGGGCGCGAACGTGGCGCTGGCGGTGGTGATGGGCGCGTTTTTCTTTGTGGCCAACATGGCGTTCCAGGTTTTCGAGCCGCACATGTCTTCCAAGCCGCTGGCGGAGGATCTGCTGCGGGTGCTGGAGCCGGACGACGTAGTGGTGATGTACGGGGAGTATTACGGCGGGTGCTCGCTGCCGTTTTACATCCACCGGAAGGTTTACCTGTTCAACGGGCAGTATCAGGGGCTGGAGTTCGGGTCTTATTATCCGGACGCGCCGAAACTGTTTCTGGACGACCACAGTTTTCCGGCGCTGTGGAACGGGCCGAAGAGAGTGTTTCTATTTGCGCCGAAGGACCTGACGCACGACGTGTACATCCGGCTGCCGCGCGGGTCGAGCTACCTGGTGTCGGCGCGCGGGGGGAAGGCGATTTTTGTGAACCAGCCGCTGAATCCGGAGCAGCCTTCGCTGGCGCAATTGCAGAAGACGGATTCGTTGCCGCAGGTGCTGCGGCGGTAATCAGGGCAGCGGATGGATGGGCTGCTCGACTTCGTGCTGTACTATGGAAGTCCGCATGGCGACAACGGCACCACCTAACGATCCCCCTCCGCACCACCACCTGCCGCGGTGGCTTCGGGAAACGGCATACGCAATCCTGATCGTGCTTTCGATTGCCATTGGCGCGTCGGTGGGCGTCATTTTCGTATACAGCAGCGAGTTGCCGGAGGTGCGCGCGCTGGAAGACTACAAGCCGGATACGGTGACGGAGCTCTACGCGGCTGACGGACAACTGGTGGGGACGTTCGCGCTGCAACGGCGCATCCTGGTGAGTTACGAGCAGATACCGAAGGTGCTGCGGGACGCGCTGATTTCGACCGAGGACCAGCACTTCGAGGATCACTGGGGCATAGACGTGCCGCGGGTATTCCAGGCGGCGTGGCGGAACGTGGCGAGCGGGCGGGTGCGGCAGGGAGCGAGCACGCTGACGATGCAACTGGCCGGGACTTTATTCTTGAACCGCGCGGACCGTACATTTCGCCGGAAGATTCAGGAGGCGCTGCTTTCGGTGCAGATCGAGCGCTACTACACGAAGAAGCAGATCTTCACGATGTACTGCAACCAGATTTACATGGGACACGGGAACTACGGGTTCGAGGCGGCGTCGCAGTTTTATTTCGGCAAGTCTCTAAAGAACCTGACGCTTGCGGAGGCGGCGCTGCTGGTGGGGATCGTGCCCGGGCCGAAGTTTTCGCCGGTATTGCATCCGGAGCTGGCGCTGGGGCGGCGCAACCTGGTGCTGGGGCGGATGATGGCGGAGGGAAAGATCCCGCGAGAAGCGGGCGAGGCGGCGGCGAAGCTGCCGCTGGGGCTGCACGTGCAGTATCCGCGAAACGATCTGGCGCCGTATTTTGTGGAAGAGATCCGCAAATATCTGGAGCACAACTACGGGACGGAAGCGGTGCACGAGCACGGGCTGCGGGTGTACACGACGCTCGATGTGAGTATGCAGCGAGCGGCGAACCGCGCGTTGAAGGATGGCCTGCTGGCATACACGCGGCGGCACGGATGGAAGGGCGGGCTGGCGAACATCCTGACGGACCACATGGGGACGCTCGAGAAATACGAGGCGGAGGACTGGCGGCGGGGGATGGAGAAGGGCGACTGCGTGACGGCGCTGGTGCTGGAAGCGAATGATTCGTCGGCCACGCTGCGCATGGGGCCTTATCGCGCCACGCTGATGCCTGCCGACATGGCGTGGACGGGGCAGAAGCACCCCGGGAAACTGCTGAAACCGGGGGATCTGGCGCTGGTGCGCCTGCGGGAGATAACCGGCACGACGGCGCGGGTGGACCTGGAGGAAAAACCCACGGCGCAGGCGGCGTTTGTGGCCATTGAGAATTCGACGGGCGAGATCAAAGCAATGATCGGGGGCTACAGCTTCGAGGAATCGAAGTTCAATCGCGCGACGCAGGCCACGCGGCAGGTGGGCAGCTCGTTCAAACCGTACCTATATTCCGCGGCGATCGAAGAGGGGCACGATCCTTTCGAGACGATTGTGGACGCGCCGATCACGTTCCAGAGCGGCGGGCAGGAATATTCTCCGCACAACTACGACGGGAAGTTCGAGGGGCGCATCACGCTGCGGAGGGCGCTGGCCGGGTCGCGCAACGTGCCGGCGGTGAAGCTGGCGGCGGAAATCGGCATTCCCAATGTGATTGAGATGGCGAAGCGGTTCGGGGTGACGGCGACGCTGCAGCCGTACCTGCCGCTGGTGCTGGGCGCGGCGGAGATTACGCTGATCGAGCACACGTCGTCGTTTACCGTGTTTCCCAACGACGGCATACGGATCGAGCCGCACATGATCCGGCGGGTGACGGCGTACGACGGAACGGTGCTGGAGGAAGCGCGGCCGAAGGTGTACGACGTGCTGAAGCCGGAAGTGGCACGGACGATGACGGCGATGCTCGAGGAAGTGGTGCAGTTCGGGACGGCGACGAAGGCCAAGGAATTGAAGAGGCCGCTGGCGGGAAAGACGGGAACGACGAGCGACTTTACGGACGCGTGGTTCATGGGCTTTTCGCCGTCGCTGACCGCGGGCGTGTGGATGGGGAACGACGACAACAGCGTTCCGCTGGGGAATAAGGAGACGGGCGCGAAAGCGGCGCTGCCGATCTGGATGGAGTTCATGAAAGAGGTTTACGCCGACAAGCCGGCGG
>DATFZR010000518.1:0-10300 GCA_035314265.1 Candidatus Acidiferrales bacterium | reverse complement strand
CCGATCGCTTCACCCAGATGCTGGATGGCGTAGCGCGGGTGGTCGGGCACGGGAAGAGGGCCGGTGGGGTTGGGTGAGCTGGCCGCGAACACCGCGAAGGCGAGCCACGGCGCGACGATTAGAGACAACAGGCCAACGCGGGCGCGCCGCGGACGATCGAGTGGCACGGAATGGGCTCCGAGGAAGGGGGGTCCTTGGTCTCGGCCTCCCATTCTCTACGACTGGCCGGGCGTGGCAAACGATTTTCTAGGGACCGCTGCGGGTGAGGCAATACCGGCGAATATCGAAACTCGCCCTTAGGCCTTCAATACCGCCGCGCCGGAAATGGCATCGTCCTTCAGCGCGATCAGGGCGCGATTGGCCTCGCGCAAGGGAAATACCTGCACGTGGGTGCGGATGGGAATCTCGGCGGCCACCCGGAGAAAATCCTGGCCGTCCTGGCGCGTGTTATTGGCCACGCTGCGGACCACCCGCTCCTGATAGAGCAGGTCGTAATCGAGCGGCGGGATCGCGCTCATGTGAATGCCGCCGAGCACCAGCGTGCCGCCTTTGCGCAGGGCGCGCAGCGCGGGCGGAACCACGGCGCCCGAGGGCGCGAGGACGATGGCAGCATCGAGAGACCCGGCCGGCACGTCCTCCGAGCCGCCGGCCCACGCCGCTCCCAGGCCGAGCGCGAGTTGCTGGTGGCGCGCGTCGCGCGTTGCCGCGTACACCTCAACCCCCCAATGCCGCGCCACCTGGATGGCTACGTGCGCGGCCGCGCCGAATCCGTAGAAGGCCAGCCGCCCACCGCGCTTGATCCCCGAAAGCCGCAGGCAGCGGAAGCCGATAATCCCGGCGCAGAGCAGGGGAGCGGCCTGCTCGTCAGTGAAAGCCTCGGGCAGCGCGTAGACGAAGTCCTCGGGCGCAACGATGGCCTCCGCGTAGCCGCCGTCAACGGTGTAGCCGGTAAACGCCGGGTTGTCGCACAGGTTTTCCGCGCCGGAGCGGCAATACGGGCAGGTGCCGTCCGTATGATTGAGCCAGGCGACGCCCACCCGCGCGCCAGGAGCGAACCGGCGAGCGCCCTCGCCGCACGCCTCCACCACGCCCACCACCTGGTGCCCGGGAATGACGGGCGACTTGCGCGGCGGCAGCTCGCCCTCGATCACGTGCAGGTCCGTACGGCACACGCCGCACGCTGCCACGCGTATCAGCACCTCGCCGGGAGCCGGGTGCGGCGTGGGCACGTCTGTGAACTCGAGCGGGTTCGTCTTGATTGGCCCCGGAGCGCGCAGCAAGCAGGCTTTCATCTTCGCGTCCATTCCGCGCAGTCTAGCATGGAGCGCCAGCGCCGCTCCGGCGGTAGCACGCGACCTTGACTCTACACACTACTCTGTGTAGACTCTTGTGTGGAGCGGGCATGCCGACCAACCTCGCAATCGACGATCGCCTGATCGAGCAGGCGAGAAAGCTCGGCCACCACCGCACCAAAAAGGATGCGGTGACTGCCGCCCTTGAGGAATACATCCAGCGGCGCAAGCAGCAGCGTATTCTCTCCCTGTTCGGCACGATCGAGTACAACGCAACCTACGATTACAAGCGCGAGCGCCGCTCGAAACGCGCGTGAATGTTCTCGTGGATACTTCCGTGTGGTCCTCGGCCCTCCGTCGTCGCGCCGCGCACCTGGACCCTGCCGGCGAGCTGAACGTTGCGGAATTGAGGGAGCTCATTCGCGAAGGCAGGGCCCGTATCATCGGGCTCGTTCGTCAGGAGTTGCTTTCCGGCATTAAGGCGCCCGCCCAGTTTGGGAAGCTCCGCGAAGATCTGCGGTCCTTCCCTGATGAACCGATTGATACAGGAGACTATGAGGCGGCGGCGGAAGCCAGCAATGCGTGCAGGCAGAAAGGGCTTGTGGTTTCCGTTGTCGACGTGCTCATCTGTGCCATTGCACTCCGCCGGCGATGGCTGGTTTTCTCGGCGGACCCGGACTTCCAGCGGATTGCACGAGTGCTCCCGATCCGGCTTCACTCCCCAGGGCAAGCGGGAAAGCCATAGGAGCCTCCGCCGTTATCGTTCTCGCCCGGGTTCTCGCCCGAGCCGCCATCCCGGCATTCCCTGCCGATTCGCGCGGGACCGCGCAACACGCACGCCTCCATAGCTGCTTCCTCCCGGCCATCATCACTTCAGAGAGCCGGTGTCTCGTCGCCGCGTTCTTTCCACTCGTGCCCGCACGCATAGCACTTCCAGCGTCCCATCGCGGCTAGCCTTTCCAACTGCTCTGTAGACCCGACTTCGCCGGAGGTCTCCTCAATGTCTTCCGCTTCCTGGAACATTATGTCGGTTGACTGGCACTGCGGGCAGCGGGCTTCTCTGTCCTCTTCTTCCGCAAGCGCAAGGCGGTCCCGCTCCCCTTGGAGTAAGGCGGCGGCTGCCTCCGCGTCCTCCGCGTTCACCCAGACTTCGATCTCGCTGGAGTCGTCCGAGAAGGTCCAAGGAAGCTGAGCGGCGTTTTCGTTGCTCAGAAAGCTGCGAATCCCCCCTGCATCGAGGGTATTTCTTGCAAGCTCGGCCGCGCGCCCGTCAGCGAATCTCCCGAGTATCACGGGGTCGCGCCAAGCGGGTTCCCCCGCTGGGGAGTCCGCCTGCTCTGCCGCCAGGCCGATCAATCCCCTGTTGGTCATTTCTTGCCCCAGGGCCGCGCGCGCCGTGTCCGTCAGGTCGCGGGCCTCTTTCGCAAGTTCTTCCAACTCGCCGTTGGTCTTGCCGCGATAGTTATCCTCGAATTGCCGCCGCTCTTTTTCGGAGTCGGGAATCGCCATGCTCCTTGTGCCCCGCGTGTGCGCCGGACCCGTGAGTATACGCCTGGCGAAGATTCCTTCACCTCGCGCGCTTGACCGCAAAGTCCACACACGCCCTGAGCCGCACTTCAGATTCTCCGGTCACGAGGCCGGTTCGTCGCTGTCGTCGTCCGGCCATTCCGCGCCACATGCATTGCATTTCCAGAGCCGCCGGGTCTCCAGATCTTCAAGCATGATGTCGAGCGACTGGCATTTCGGGCAATGGGGCAGTACGTCGTTCTCCCGCCCGCCGGCGGGGAACGTGGCGGAAACTCCCGCGTCCAGCAAGGCTGCGGCTGCCTCCGCGTCCTCGTCGTTCACCCACAGTTTGACCCCGCCGAGGAGGTTCGAATAGAACCAGTCCATTCGAATCAGGTTCTCGTCGGCCAGGAAGCACCGGATACCGGCTGAATCGAGGATGCTCTTGGCGATGAGGGCGTCCGGTATATCGCGGAACACCCGAAGCGTGACGAGCTTCCGCCATTGCGGTTGCGCTTGCGCTTTGGCCACAGGCTGTAGCGGGAAGGCCAGGCCCCGCCGTGCGATTTCGAGCCGCAGGGTCTCCCGCGCGGCATCGGTCATCTGGCCGGCCGTCTTTGCGAGCTCTTCCATCTCGCCGTCGGCCATGGCGCCAAACGTTTTGGCGAAGCGCTCTCGTTCCTTATCGTGGTCTTGGATGGTCGTGTACTCCCCGCGCTGTTTCGCGGGCTATTGTGCGCGGATTTGAAGGGGAATTCTACTTGAGTTCGCGCAGGCGCTTGATGATCTGGCACTGTAAACTGAATCCTCTCCTTCGTCAGGCTTCTAGAGATGCTGGCTTCTAGAGACGCCCGTGACGCGGTAGACTCTCCACTCCATTCCCTCGATCAGAAGACTCGAAAGGCGCCATCCGGGAGGAACGAACTTGAGAAAAAGATCGGTGTTGCTCATTGCTGTCTTCGCAGGCCTGGGGTTGCTGGCCGCCGGCTCCCCGAAGGTGGAATACAGTTGGAAAAACCCGAGTTATACGGGCGGGAGCTTCAAGAAGATTCTGGTGCTCGCGCTCAACGGCAAGGCGGAGAATCGCGCTGAATTTGAAGACGAACTGGTGGCTGCGATTGCCCGGCCGGGTCAAAAAGCCGTGCAGAGCTATCAGTACGCCCCGCGGCCCGACGGGACTCCCCTGGACGTGACCGATTTGCGGATCCAGGTGCGCGATCACAAGTTTGACGCGATCCTGGTGGCACGCCTCACCAAAAGAGAGCAGAAAACCACCTACGTTCCCGGCGAGGTCTATACGCCGTTCCCCTATTACGGAACGTTTTACGGCTATTACGGCGCGCTGGCTCCGGTGATTTATACCCCCGGGTACATGGAGACGGAGAAGGAAGCGCAGGTGGAGGTAAACGTCTATTCCACAGTAAAGCCCGATGGGGAGCTGGTGTGGACCGGAACCACCAACACCTTCGACGCCAAAGACGTAATGAAGGTGATCAGGGAATTGGTGAAGGCTGTGAGCGTGGCGCTGGAAAAAGAGAACATCATCGAGCCCAAAACCAGCTAGCTCGCGAGCAACGTGTCTTGCGTCAGGCTTTCTTCCCCTTCGCTGGAGGGGCCAGCGCCACGGCCGCCTCGCTGGTGAGCAGCAAGAAAGTGAACGTCTCCTGCAGATACAACCGGACGGTGCTATCGGTGTGGCTGAGATAGCCGATCGAGACGTCCTGGCCGATGTGCAGGTCGAAATCGCCGCCGCGCGTAGTCAGCACAAAGGCGCCGGCAATCGCGGGCGCCCAGATAATTTGATCCTTCACCAGCCGCTTCACGTGCTCCAGCACGGGGTATCCGTGGTCGCTGGTCTCGGCGAGGGCGGTGTAGGCGTCTGCGCTCAGCAGTACCGCGTAGGGACCGTTTACACCCACCAGGCGCAATTGGCTCAACGCCTGGGCAATGGCATCCGGGTACTCGAGCACGTTGGCCGGGAGCGTCTTCACCGGATTGCTGGTCCCCTTGCGGACGCCGCCGATGCCTGCCGCGGCGTAGCCCTCAAAGATTGCGCGGTCCTCGGCAAAGGCGATCTCGCGCGCCGCGTCCTTAGCCGGCTGCCAGTCTGAATCGTTGGCCCCGCGCAGCACGTCGTCGATCGCCTGCCGCTCCAGCACGAACGGCACGCGCAGTTCGACCAGCGCATTTACCTCGCGCTGCCTGGCGATCACGCCTTCCCCCGGCGCCGCAATGTTCCGCAGGTGGCCCGTGCCGACGGCGGAGAGGCCCGTGCCCGCCGGCCCCTGCACGTCAACCACGCGGCGTCCCGCAAGGTAACGCTTCAATGTGCGCGAAGTTTCCTCTTCGATCTGGGCCCACGCCTGTTCGGAAATGGGGGCAAGCTCGCGGTGGAGATTATTCATTTTGGCTTTCTCCTTTGAGGGAACCGATGCCGAGCGAACCGTCGGCTTCTAGCGGAATGGCTGGAGCGGGTTCGGCCGCCGGCCGAGCGGCGGGCTGGGCATCCGCAGGCGCGTCTTCCGTCACGGCCTCGAGAAAAGTTGCGGATGGCACGAAGAACAGGCTTCCGGTTACGGCGCGGCTGAAGTCGAGCAGGCGGTCGTAGTTGCCGGGCGGCCGGCCGACGAACATGTTCTCCAGCATCTGCTCGGTGGTGCGGGGCGAGCGGCTGTAGCCGATAAAATAGGTACCAAACTCACCGTGCGCGGGCCGGCCGAAGGGCATGTTGTCCCGCATAATCTTCACTTCCTTTCCGTCTTCGACGATCACGGTGAGCGCGCTGTGCGCAGACGTGGGCTTGACGGAATCGTTCAATTCGATATCAGCGAGCTTGGTGCGGCCGATGATGCGTTCCTGCGCTTCCGTGGGCAGCTTATTCCATGCGTCAAGATCGTGCAGATATTTCTGCACGATTACGTAGCTGCCGCAGGCGAACACCGCGTCCTCCGGGCCGACGAGCACGGCATCCACCGCCGCCTGGCCCCTGGGATTCTCCGTCCCATCCACGAAGCCGATCAGGTCGCGGTCGTCGAAGTATCGGAAGCCTTGCACCTCATCCACCGGAGAAACGGCGCCCTCGATGCGCGCCATAATCTGTGTGGCCAGCTCGAAGCACAGGTCCATGCGCTTGGCGCGGATGTGCAACAGCAAGTCGCCCGGCGTGGAGACGGCATGCCGCCCTCCGGAGCGAATCTCCCGGAAGGGATGCAGTTCCGCCGGCCGCGGCGCCCCAAACAGGCGGTCCCAGGCCTCGGCCCCAAATCCCATGACGCAGGAAAGGCCGCCTTCCAGGTCGCGAAATTCCACCGCGCGCAACAATCCGGCGAGGTCTCCGCACAACGAGCGCACAGCGGCGCGATTCTCAACGCCCGGGTTGAGCGTCACCACCAGAAAGATCGCCGCGCGCGTGAGCGGCGCGGCTACCGGCTGCGCCTGCGGGGGCGGGCCGGATGCCGGTTCGGGCGGGCTCGTCGGATCGGGTTCCATCGAGTGTTCGTCCTGGCAGCGTGCGCGGAATTTCGCTCTTTCAAATATCACGCGCACCGCGCGGGCACAAGTTAGGGCCGCAAGTTTACCATTGCCTGCCGTGAAACATACGAGGTGGTCGAGCTCCGGGAAAGCCTGCAACGCGGCTGAATATTTGGCGGGTGAGCCTGTAAGCCGGATTCTGTTCCCGACGAATCGGGAGACGGCCATTCCTCTGGGCCGCGCATTGCTGCGAGGCTCATGCGACCTACCCGAGGGTTGACCCCCCGGCGCCCCGCGGAGCGGGGTGGTGCCGGGGTTACGGGCCGGACCGGCCCTCCCCTCCTATTTGGTCTTGCTCCGCGCGGGGTTTACCTTGCCCCCGATGTCGCCACCGGGGCGGTGGGCTCTTACCCCACCGTTTCACCCTTACCGAACGCTTCCCACGATTGGGGAGCAGCGCAAGGTTTTGCCTCGAGCCGCTCACAGGTGGGAAGCGCCGGCGGTCTTTTCTCTGTTGCACTGTCCGTGGCCGCGCTCTTGAAAGCACGACCCCCTGGTGTTACCAGGCGCGCTGTCCTGTGGAGTCCGGACTTTCCTCCAGCCCGATCGAAATCGAGCCAGCGGCCGTCCGGCTCACCCGCCGTCTCCAGTATACGATGGATGGACGCGTGACTGGCGGCTGGTGAAAAGCAGGACGCAGCGAAGAGTCGCAGAGACTCCTCCCGGATGCTGGCCACTCGTCACTGGCCACTTCTTTTCACCGGCCGGCGACGATCAGCATCGTGGCGTCGTCTTCAAGCGGGCGATCGCGGAATTCGTGCACGGCGCTCAGGATGCGGCGGCGCAGTTCCAGCGCTGATTCGCCGCGCGATTCCACCAGCAACTGTTCCAGGCGGGGCTCTCCAAACTCCACGTCGCCTTCGCCGCGGGCTTCGGAGACGCCGTCGGTGAAAATGAGCAGCCGGTCGCCCGCGCCGAACGCAACGGATTCCTGATCGAAGGGCACCTCGGGGAACTCGCCGAGGACGGGCCCGCCCTCACGCAGCCGCACGACGGACCCATCGCGGCGGACCAGCACGGGCGCGTTATGTCCCGCATTGCAGTAGGAGAGCGTGCCGGTCTCGCGGTCCACCATGGCGAAGAAGAAAGTCACAAAGCGGCCTTCCAGATGATTGCTGCACAGAATCGAGTTCACGCGCGCGCAGAGCGCGCCCGCCGCCACGGTCTCGTGGGCGAACGCGCGCACGGTGGCCTGAACCGATGAAACCAGCAGCGCCGCTGGCAGGCCTTTGCCGGAAACGTCGGCAACGCAAATGGCTGCGCGCGAGGCGCTGAACTTCACCACGTCGTAATAGTCGCCGGCCACCACGCGTGTGGGCAGCCAGTCCGCAGCCATTTCCATGCCGTCGAATTCCGGCAGCGACTTGGGCAGCAGGCTCTGCTGGATTTCGCGCGCTTCTTCATGCTCGGCGCGTTCACGCTTCAGCCGGTCGCTTTCCTTGCGCGCCTCGCGGCCGATTTCAATCTGCTTCTCGAGCGTGTGGAGCAGGCGCGCGTTGTCCCACGGTTTCTGCACGAAGTCGCCGGCGCCGCGGCGCATGGCTTCAACGGCGATTTCGATGCTGCCCCAGGCGGTCATGGCAATCATGGGCAGGGTCTTATCCAGTTCGTGAAGGCGCCGGATCAGTTCGATACCTTCCTCGGCAGAGGTGGTGTCGCGCGTGTAGTTCAGGTCCACCAGCACGGCGTCGAAGGAGGTTCGCGAAAGCGCCTCCAGCACGCGCGGCGGAGAATTGGCCCACTCCGTGGAATACCCCGCGCCCTTCAGCAGCAGGCGCAGCGCCTCGCTCACGTCCGGCTGATCCTCGGCGATCAAGACGCGCACGGGCGTGGCCGCGTCCTCTTTTCCCGTTCCGACGGAAGGAGTCATAATGGTGTGCACGTATCCGGAACCTTATCTGGCAGGCTCTCCCGGCGGAGATCCCAGGTGCTGGGGATTCCGGGCCGGGAAGCCCGCCTCAAACGGCGCCCAGAAGTGCGAAAGCATCCTAGGGGCCAGTGCGCCCGCCTGCAACCGTTCTGTTTAGCGCAGTTTAGCGTTCCTATCGGCGCCTGGACCGGTGGCGCACATCCCGGTCGTGGGACACCCTGTCGCGGAAACGGACACCCCCTGGTTCGGGCCGTTGCGGCCCGTAAAGCCAAGATTTCGCTTGTAACCGGAAACCGGTTTGCTAACCTGACTACGGGTTTGCTGTTCTTGTGTGACTCCTTCGAAACGTTCCACACGGCTGCGGGGAAACCTGCGGCCTTTTTTGTTGGCAACGGGCTGGAAGCGTTCACCGGTCACAAACCACTTCTGCAAAAAGGAAGCAACAGAGTGAGAGAACAAGGCACAGTCAAGTGGTTCAACGCGTCTAAGGGCTACGGGTTCATCACCCGCCAGAGCGGGGAAGACGTCTTCGTGCACTTCTCCGCCATCCAGGCGGAGGGCTACAAGACACTCGCGGAAGGACAGGCCGTGGAATTCGAGGTCCGCAAGGGCCCCAAAGGTCTGCAGGCCGAGAACGTAACCAGCCTCTAGGCAAATCGGAAGACGGCCCGTTCCGAGCGCATCGGGATGGGCCTTTTTCGTTGCGCAGGAAAGTCGATGACCCCATCGCTTCTGACTTTTATCGGTATTGCGGCGCTGCTCACGATCATGCCCGGCGCGGATATGGCGCTTGTGGCGCGCAGCAGCCTGCTCGACGGAAGGCGGCCAGCCTTCTTCACAACGCTGGGGATATGCGTGGGGCTGTGCGTGCACGCCACGGCGTCTGCGCTGGGGTTGAGCGCGATCCTGCGCGTCTCCGCGCTCGCGTATACGATCGTGAAAGCCGTGGGCGCGGGCTATCTGATTTTCCTGGGCGTGCAGACGCTGCGCGGAATCGGGAAGCGGGCGTGCGGGGAAGGGAATGGCGAGACGCCCGGGCCGGACGTGGATGCCGAGCGGTCTCTGCTCGTGCGTTCGTTCCGGCAGGGCATCCTCACCAATGTGTTCAACCCGAAGGTGGCGATCTTCTACCTGACGTTCTTGCCTCAGTTCATCGCGCCGGGCGATCCCGTGCTGCTGAAGTCGCTGGGTCTGGCCGGCATTCACATTGGCATGGGGTTGGTGTGGCTCACGCTGTACGCCTGGTTCCTGAGCGGTTTCCGCGGCGTGCTGAACCGTCCGAAGGTGCGCGCGTGGCTCGAGGGCGTGACCGGCGGGGTGCTGGTGCTGCTGGGACTGCGGCTCGCATGGGAGCATCGCTAACCTCTATGGTTGGGGCGCGGCGCGCGTAATCTCCGTCCAGGCACGCAGAACTTCCGCGACGCTCCAGGCCTGGGCAAAACATCCGCGCGGCGTGAATGGCGGGTCGCCGTCAAAAATCTCGCTGATAGAGCCAACGCAGGCGGCGCGCAGATGGTGGCGCATGGGATCGAGCAGTGCCAGGGCCGCGGCCGCATCTTTGTGAACGCGCCACGAGGCCAGCGCAAACGGCCCGAGCAGCCAGCCCCATACCGTGCCCTGATGGTAGACGGAGTCGCGCTGCGCCGGCCCGCCCTCGTACCGCCCCGCATAGGCGGATTCTCCCGGGGCCAGGCTGCGCAGCCCGAAAGAAGTGAGCAGGCGCCGGCCGCAAACCTCCACCACCGCAGCCTGCTGTGCGGCCGCGAGCGGGCTCTGCGGCAGCGACACGGCGAAAATCTGGTTCGGCCGCAGGGCCGCATCGTTTCCGATTCCTGGAGCATCGATCACGTCGTAGCAGCAGCCTCGCGCAGCGTTCCAGAATCCTGCAAAGCTCGCCGTCGCGTGCGCCATAAGAGCTTCGTAAGCGTCCGACGGTTTCGCCAATACGCGGCAGAATTCTTTCATTGTGGCAAGCGCGTTAATCCACAGGGCGTTAATTTCAACCGGCTTGCCGGTGCGCGGCGTAACCACCCAGTCGCCCACTTTCGCGTCCATCCACGTAAGCTGCACACCCGGCCCGCCACCATAAATCAAGCCATCG
>DATFZR010000517.1:0-4841 GCA_035314265.1 Candidatus Acidiferrales bacterium | reverse complement strand
TGCCTGCGCCAACGTGGCCAACCTGTTGCTCGCGCGGTCCGCAGGACGCGCCCGCGAATTTGCCCTGCGCGCCGCGCTCGGCGCTACGGCCGGGCGCGTGATTCGCCAACTCCTTACGGAGAGCGTGATGCTTGGCCTGGCAGGCGGCGGGCTCGGCCTGCTGCTCGCGGCTTTCAGCATGCGCGCGATTCTGCCGCTGCTGCCCGAGGGCTTGCCGCGTGCCACCGAAATCGCGCTCGACTGGCACGTGCTGCTGTTCGCGGCCGGCGCTTCCGTGGTGACCGGCTTGATTTTTGGTCTTGTGCCCGCCTTGAGAATCCTGAGGCCGGATATGCACGGAGCGCTCAAGGAAGGCGGCCGCGGCTCGAGCGGCGCACGCCACCGCACGCAGAGCATCTTCATCATCGCGGAGACCGCGCTGGCGTTGGTGCTGCTGGTGGGCGCCGGATTGATGATCCGCAGCCTTGCCGCGCTGTGGGGCGTGGACCCGGGCTTCGACCCAAAGCATGTGCTGACCTTCAATGTGTCGTGGACCAGCCAACACAACCTGCCGGCGGACCAGATTCGCGCCAAGCAGCGCGAGATCCTGCGTCAACTGTCCACCGCGCCCGGCGTTGCATCCATTTCCATCATGGGCGGCTCGCTGCCGATGGATGGCGACTCCGAGCTTCCGTTTTGGAGGGAGGGCCAGCCCAAGCCGGCCACCGACGAGGACACGCCCGCGGCGCTCTTCTACCTGGTGAACCCCGGTTACCTGGATGCCATGCGCATCCCCGTGAAGCGCGGCCGTAATCTTAACGAGCACGACGATGAACATTCACGCCCGGTGGCCATGATCGACGAGAGTTTCGCGCAGAAACATTTCCCCAACGAGGACCCCATCGGCAAGCATCTGAATCTGGGCCTGTTGGACATGCAGCCGGAAATCGTGGGCGTAGTCGGACACGTGGCGCACTGGGGCCTGGGCTCGCAGGACCATCAGGAACTGCAGGCGCAGCTCTACCTGCCGGTGTGGCAGATTCCGGATTCGTTCTGGACGCTGCTCAACGATCAGTCCTCGTACGTGGCTCGCACGCCGGGCGCGCCCATGGCGCTCGAGCGCGTGCTGCGCCAGGCCGCGCAACGCGCGGATGCCACCGCCGTGCTATACGAGGTGCGCCCGATGGAAGATATCGTCGCCAACTCGATCTCGCAGCGGCAATTTGCCATGTTGCTGCTCAGCTCATTCTCCGCGCTCGCGCTGATTCTCTCCGCCGTCGGCTTGTACGGCGTGATCTCATACGTTTCCGCGCAACGCACGCATGAAATCGGCGTGCGCATGGCTCTCGGCGCCACGGGCCGCGACGTGCTCGGTATGGTCCTCGGCGAAGGAATGAAGATCAGCGCCATCGGCGTGGGCATCGGCCTCCTCGCCGCAATGGGATTGACCCGCTTGATTTCAAAGTTGCTCTTCGGCGTAGGCGTGATGGACCCGGTAACCTTCATTGGCGTAGCCGCCCTGCTGCTAGCCGTGTCCCTGCTGGCCTGCTACGTCCCCGCGCACCGCGCCATGCGCGTAGACCCCATAATCGCCCTGCGCTACGAATAGCCTTCGCCCATATGGAGTGCGGCGGCTCGCCGCCGCTCTTCCCAGCCGAAGCTAGCTTCGGCGTTCCTCAGCATCCGGCCAGGATGCTGATCCTCCCCTCGTCACTAATCACTCGCCACTCGCCACTACCTCTTCCCCACCGCATGCTGCTCCTCAAAACACGATTCCAAAATCTTCAAATCCACCGGCACCCGCGCCTGCGCGCCCTCCGGCCCCGCCCTCAGATACTGCACGGGCCACGAAATCACCTGCCGCAGCTCCCGGGCCGCCCGCAAAGGCCAGTAAGGATCGCGCAGCATCTCCCGCGCAATCACCACGGCATCCGCCTGTCCGGTCGCCACGATATGCTCCGCCTGCACCGGCGAAGTGATCATCCCCACCGCGCCCGTCAGGATTCCCGTCTCCCGCCGGATCCGCTCCGCAAACCCGGTCTGATATCCCGGCCCCAGCGGAATCTTCGCCGACGCCACATTGCCGCCCGAGGAGCAGTCGATCAGATCCACTCCCAATCCCTTCAACGCACGCGCCAGCTCCACGGACTGCTCGATGTCCCATCCCCCCTCGGTCCAATCCGTCGCGGAGATGCGCACAAACAGCGGCGCGCCTTGCGGCCACGCGCCGCGAACCGCCGCAACCACTTCGCGCAGCAATCGCGTGCGATTCTCAAACGAGCCGCCGTAGCTGTCCGTGCGCTGGTTGCTGAGCGGCGATAGAAATTCGTGAATCAGGTAGCCGTGCGCCGCGTGAATCTCCAGTACCTGGAAGCCGGCGCGGCAAGCGCGCTGCGCGGCCGCCGCAAACGCGTCCACAACCTCCCGGATGCCGTCGCCAGTAAGCGCCTGCGGCATGGGGTAGTGATCCACAAACCGCAGCGCACTTGGCGCCACCACTTTCTTCCAGCCGCCCGCGCTCTCCGGAACGACGCCCTGCCCAGCCTCCCAAGGCCGGTACGTGCTCGACTTCCGCCCCGCATGCGCCAACTGCATTCCCGCCACGCTCCCCTGCTCGTGAACGAAGCGCACGATCCGCGCGAGCGGCTCGATGTGCGCGTCGCTCCAGATCCCCAGATCCTGCGGGCTGATCCGCGCCTCCGGCAGCACGGCGGTCGCCTCGGTCAGCACCAGCCCTGCACCGCCCACAGCCCGGCTCCCCAGATGAACGAAGTGCCAGTCGTTCGCGAACCCGTCCGTAGACGAGTACTCGCACATCGGCGAAACAAACACGCGATTGGAAAACGTGACGTCGCGGATCGCAATCGGAACAAACAGGTGAGCCATAGGTTTTTCTGTGCCCTCCGTAACTCAGTTCTGCGATTAGATGCCCGGCGTCCGATTCTGTTATGGCGCCGAGCCTGTGCACGCCTGCGTAACTATCGTCCCCCGAGCGACATCAGAACAACAGGCACACGCCATGGACTCCCCACAAGCCCGCGACAACGCCGGCCTGGCCTTCGCCATCCTACGCATCATGCTGGGCCTTAACATCTTTATGCACGGCGTCTCTCGCATTCTCAGCGGCCAAGCCACCTTCGTCGCCTCGATGACGAAAATGTTTCAGGACACGATCCTCCCCGTCGCCATCGTCGTCCCCTTCGGCTACGCCTTGCCGTGGCTCGAAGCCGTGATCGGCTTACTGATATTGATCGGCCTGCGCACCCGCGAAGCCCTGGTGAGCGGCGCCGTCCTGATGCTCGTGCTAACCTTCGGAACAGTCCTCCGCCAGGACTGGAACGCCGCCGCAATTCAACTCTTCTACTGCGCCATATACGCCGCCCTGATCGCCAACGTCCATCACAACAAACTGGCAGTAGACGAATTCCTATTCACCGCCTAGTCCAGTCAGCCAAGGCAATTCCCGGATGGCCACTCCGCGAACGGAAAGCTCCCTTAGCAATTCCGTCACTCCGGGAGAAACTTCCCCATCGCCCGGAACGATCACCGCCCATTCCAGGTTCTCGCGGAATTCCTTGGTGCGAATCTCCCACTGGTCGTATGACAGCGGCTTCTCCCCGCCAATCTGGATCACTGACCAGTGACGCGCCATCGCCAGCGCGCTTGCTTCGTCTGGCGCCGGCCCCGACAGGATGAAGTGATTGTTTCCGTGAACCAGGATGCCAACCATCGAGTCTCAAGCCTCCAGGCGCGTATCTCGCACAGGGTAGCCGATGGCGAAATGATAGACCACCTGTCCCACCTCAGGCGGCAAGCCCAGATATTGATGTACCTGGTCATCAAAAAATGCCCCGATCCCCGTTGCTCGCAGTCCCAGCGCCTCGGCAGCCAGATACATCCGCTGGCCAATCGCCCCCGCCTCGAAATGCACGTAGCGATAGCCGCGATCGCCGTATCTTCTGGCCGCATTCTCAAAATCGCCGATCATGGAGACGGCCAAGCACGCATTGCCCGCCAGGTCCTGGCCCAAACTGAGAGCTGCCGCTGCCAGGCGCTGGTCCCCCTCCTTGATTTTCTCCAGCTCTGCGCGCTCGGGGCCGTAGCGGTAAACGCCCGGCGCCAATCCCTCGACGCGGTGAACGTAAACATACAGCTGCACGAAACGAGCCGTGGCGAAATCAGCGGAGAAGCGCTCCCGTGTGGTGGAGAGTATGGCCGCCAGATGCGCGAAGGAGATCGACTCACTCCCTCCCCTGAAGTCGAGAGCCGAGCGCCTGCCACGAACCACGTCGCCGAAGCCGCGCCCTATGGAGAGGTTCGTCGAGGGGCTTGTAGAGACGGCAGCCGGCAAACCGGTTTCTCCGCGGCCGGACGTCTCTGGCTGTCCAGGAACAGGAATGGCGGCTTCCACTCCGAGCTTCGTAGCCGCGTGTATCTGTTCAATCAGCGTGTACTTCTCCTGCCGTTCCGACAGGCGGTTGGGCCGGCCACCATGCAAGATCGTCTCGACCGGAGCCGCCGTCCCCGCAGAATTGCCCGCAGGAATAGACGCCCCATGAAGCCCCCCGCGCCCCACCCCGCGAACCCCGCCGTGAACCCCGCCGTGAATCCCGCCGTGAATGCCGATGACCAACATCGGCCACTCGTCCTCATTCAGCACGCATGTTTCTGCCACCCGGTCATCCGGAAAATGTCCCAGCGCAAAGCTCTCGCAGCCGATCGCTCGAGCCGCAAGCGCGAGCGACTGCCACGCATGTCCCATGTCGAGCAAACAATACCGGTACGCCCGGCTCTGATACTTCCACGCCTCGCGCCAGGCAATGCTCGTCAGAACGAAAATCAGCGGAGCGGAGGCGCCGGCC
>DATFZR010000516.1:0-4499 GCA_035314265.1 Candidatus Acidiferrales bacterium | reverse complement strand
ACCTGCTCTCGCGCATCCAGGCCACCGACAGCGCGCTGCCCGTGATTGTGATGACGGCGTGGGGCAGCGTGCAGGTGGCTGTCGAAGCCATGCGGCGCGGCGCCCGCGACTTTGTGCAGAAGCCGTGGGACAACGCGCGGCTGCTGGCCATCCTGCGCACGCAAATCGAGCTGCGGCGCGCGCTGCGCGAAAGCCGCCGGCTCGAGGCGGAAAACCAGCTTCTGCGCACCGAGGGCCGCCCCACGCTGATTGCGGAATCCCCGGCCATGCGCCCGGTGATGGAACTGGTGGCGCAGGTGGGCCCGTCTGAGGCCAACGTACTCGTTACGGGAGAGCACGGCTCGGGCAAAGAGGTGATCGCGCGCACGCTGCACGCCCTTTCTCCGCGCGCGCCGCGCGCCATGGTCACCGTGAACGCCGGAGGCCTTTCCGAGGGCGTGTTTGAAAGCGAGCTCTTCGGCCACGTGCGCGGCGCTTTTACCGACGCCCGCGTGGACCGTGCCGGGCGCTTTGAGCTGGCGGACGGCAGCACGCTCTTCCTGGATGAAATCGCCAACGTGCCGCTGAACCTGCAGGCCAAGCTGCTGCGCGTGCTGGAAACGGGCGAGCTGGAGCGCGTGGGGTCGTCGCGCACCGTGCGCGTGAACGCGCGCGTGCTCTCCGCGACCAACGCGGACGTGCGCACGGAGATTTCGAGCGGCCGGTTCCGCGAAGACCTGCTCTACCGGCTGAACACCATTGAAATCCACGTTCCGCCGCTGCGCGAGCGGAAAGAAGATATTCCGCTGCTGGCTATGCACTTCCTCACGCGCTACGCCGGGCGCTACGGCAAACGAGTAAAAAACTTTGACGCCGCGGCGATGCAGGCGCTTCTCGAGCATGCCTGGCCGGGCAACGTCCGCGAGCTGGACCACACCATCGAGCGCGCCGTGCTGCTGGCCTCGGAAGATCCCGTGCGCGCCAGCCACCTGGGACTGCGGTCGGCCTCCTCGGGCGCCAGCCCGCGCCTCGAGGAGCTGAGTCTGGAAGAAGTCGAGCGCGTGCTGATCCAGAAGGCGCTGGCGCGCTTCAGCGGCAACGTGAGCCAGGCCGCCTCCGCGTTGGGACTCAGCCGCAGCGGACTCTACCGCCGGCTTCAGAAATACGGTTTGTGAAACCCGCGAGCCACGAACGCCAGATTCTGCTGCTGGCCATGCTCACCGGACTGCCGGGCACCACGGCGGCGCTGGCGCTCATCTGGCGCAGCAGCATGGCGCCGAGATACCAGTGGAGCCTGACCGCGGTATTGGTGCTCCTGTGGCTGGCGCTGGCCTTTGCCCTGCGCGTGCGCGTCGTTTTCCCGCTACGCACGCTTTCCAACCTGCTCGCCGCGCTGCGCGAAGGCGACTTTTCCATCCGCGCGCGCGGGGAAGGCCCGGACGACGCCCTGGGTGAACTGATCGCGGAGGTCAACGCGCTGGCCAGCACGCTTCGCCAGCAGCGCCTGGGCGCCGTGGAAGCCACCGCCCTGCTCTCCAAAGTGATGGAGGAAATTGACGTTGCGGTTTTCGCCTTCGATCCGGAGAACCGCCTGCGCCTGGTGAATCGCGCCGGCGAGCGCGTGCTGGGCCAGGACGCCCAGCACCTGCGCGGAAAAACGGCAGCGGATCTGCATCTGGAGAAATGCCTCGAGGGAGAAACGCTGCGCACCATTGAGGCGTCGTTCCCCGGGGGGGCCGGGCGCTTCCAGTTGCGCCGCAGCACGATCCGTGAAGAGGGTGTGCCGCATCATCTGCTGGTGCTCACAGACCTGAGCCGCACGCTTCGCGAGGAGGAGCGGCTGGCCTGGCAGCGCCTGATCCGCGTGCTCGGCCACGAGCTGAACAACTCGCTCGCGCCGGTAAAATCCATCGCCGACAGCCTCTCCACGCTGATTTCGCGCGAAGCCCTGCCGTCTGACTGGCGCGAAGACACGCATCGCGGCCTGGAAGTAATCAGCGGGCGCGTGGAAGCGCTCGGACGCTTTACCAGCGCCTATGCAAAGCTCGCGCGCCTGCCCTCGCCGTCGCTCAAACCCGTGGGCGTGGGCGATTGGGTGCGCCGCGTGACGCAGCTTGAGGCGCGCACGCCCGTGGAGGTGCGCACCGGGCCGGAAATTACCGTGCAGGCCGATCCGGACCAGCTCGACCAGCTTCTGATCAATCTCGTGCGCAACGCTTCCGACGCTTCCGCGGAGAACCACGGCGGCGTGCATGTGGGCTGGCGCAAGGACGCCGGATTCGTGGAAGTTTCCGTGGCGGACGACGGGCAGGGCCTTTCCAACACCGCCAACCTCTTTGTGCCGTTCTTCACGACCAAGCCGGGCGGCTCCGGCATCGGCCTGGTGCTTTGCCGGCAGATCGCGGAGGCGCACGGCGGTTCGCTCACGCTGGAGAATCGCGAGGATGCGCACGGCTGCGTGGCCCGCTTCCGCCTGCCGCTGTAGCGCAGGGAGCCAAAATGAACCGTCGCACGTTCCTGCTGAATTCCGCCGCAGCCGCGGCGGCGTTGCCGCTCGGCCCGCTGGGCTTTGCGAATGAAGTGCCGCCGGGCGCGGCCCCCGCCGCATGGGATCTTTCCTCTCGAAAATTCCTGGTGATTGACGGCTGCGGCGGGATCGACTCCGAGGAAATTCCGCTGAAGCCTGAAATCCTGCGCCAGTGCCTCGATTCCGGTGTGACCGCCTTCAACTGGACCGTCTCCGAGAGCAGTCTCGAAGGCACGCTGGCAAACATGGCGTTCGTCCAGGCGCTGGCGGATAGCGATCCGGCGCACTTTCTGATCGTGCGGCGCCATGCCGATATCGGGCGCGCGGCGCAGGCTCGCGGCATCGGATTCATCATGGGCTTCCAGGATCCGGGGCCCATCGAACCGTCGCTCGACCGGCTGGAAACATTCCGGAGGCTCGGCGTGCTGATCATGCAGCTCACCTACAACAATCGCGGGCTCTACGGCGATGGCTGCCTGGAGCCGGCCAACGCCGGGCTCAGCAAGCGTGGGCGTGCGGCGGTGGAACGCATGAACGCGCTGGGCATTGCCGTGGACCTCTCGCATTGCGGACAGCGCACCACGGCGGAGGGCATCGAGGCTTGCAAAAAGCCCGCGCTGATCACGCATGCGGGATGCGCGGCCGTCCACGCGCACCCGCGGAACAAAGAAGATCGCGAGCTGAAGGCGCTGGCGGACCGCGGCGGCGTTGTGGGTATCTACTTCATGCCGTATCTGGTGGCCAGCCCCACCTCGCCCGCGCGGGAGCATGTGCTCGAGCACTTGGACCATGCACTGAAAGTGGCGGGCACGGATCACGTGGGCATCGGCACAGACGGTTCCCTGAACACCGTGCCGGACAATCCGGAGCAGAAAAAGCGCCTGCAGGAGGAAATGGAGCGCCGCAAGAAGCTGGGAATCGCCGCGCCGGAAGAGGATCGCCCGCCCTATTCCCCGGACCTGAATGCGCCGCGGCGCCTGGAGATCATCGCCGATGGCTTGGAGAAACGCGGGTATTCCATCGAGGTGATCGAGAAAGTGCTGGGCAGGAATTTCGACCGCGCGTTCGGCGAGATCTGGCTGGATCCGGCCGCCCACACGTCGTGACGGCCAGGCTGAGGAAATAGACCGGGTTTTACGCCAGCAGTTCTGCCGCGAGGGAGTCAGCCATCTGGCTGAAGTGCCGGTGTCGCTCGAGCGTTCCGCTATCTTCCGAGCCGCGCCGCAGGGTTTCTCCCAGGTTGCGCTGCTCGTCGGCGGAAAGGATTTGCTCCGCCGCGGGGTAGAAGATCTGCTGTTCCTTGTCGATGTGGCGGCGCATCACCATGGCGTATTCCGTGGCCACGCGGCCCCACTTGCGATCCGCCTTGGGACGGTGCGCGCGGTAGGCCACGGCCGCGTCAGACATCTTGCCGAGCAGCGTGCGGGCCTGGTCGTGGTCGCGCTGCAGCGTGTCTACGGCTACCCCGTCCAGGGCCACACCGCGCTTTCCGAGCGCGGGAAACAGGAACTCCTCTTCCTTCTTCAGGTGCTCGTCGCCGAACACGCGCATGAATTCCGCCACGGCGTCCAGCATGTCCGGCGGCACGTCCACCCCCACTTCCAGCAGGTGGGCCAGTTCGCTGGTCACATCCAGCATGCGCAGGATGGCTCGATGTTCCGTGCAGAGCACTTCCGTCGGCGATACGGTAGCCATGTTTTTCCCCCTTGGGGAAAGATCAAGAATTCGATTAGTCGTAAGAAGGGGCTGAGAAGTCCGGCCGGGCCCTTGCACCCCCCCGGCTGAACTAGCCATACCTATACCCCGGCACAGGCATTTGGTCAACTCAGGGAGGGGCACAACCCCGGTGCCTTTTTGTTGAAATCCTGTGGGAAACCGGCCCGGCATCGCCATTAGCGGCAGCGCTCTCGTAAAATACTGAAAATACAAATGTTGGACGCTGTGCGCAGGGCGGCAAACTGGGCGGTTTTGAAGCGCGCATCGGTTTCTCGCT
>DATFZR010000515.1:0-3899 GCA_035314265.1 Candidatus Acidiferrales bacterium | reverse complement strand
ACAGCCATTTCTGGCTGCGTCCTGTTTCCAGGTTTTCCGTTTTCCGTTTTTCGCTTTTCTCAGGAGCTATCATGCCCACAACCGCCGCAACCGAAGTCCGCATCCTCCAAGCCGGCCCCGGGCATCTCTCCGAAGCCTCAGACCTCTTCGACGCCTATCGCCAATTCTACAAACGCCCGCCAGCTCCAGAAGCCGTTCGCCGTTACCTCTCCGCCCGCCTGGCCAAACGAGATTCCGTCCTCTTTCTGGGCTACGCACCCTCCGGCAGTTCCCGCCCCACCGGCTTCGTTACTCTCTACCCTTCCCTCGATTCCCTGGCCATGAAGCCCCTGTGGATTCTCTACGACCTGTACGTCGCACCCGAATCCCGCCGCCACGGCCTGGCCCGCGCATTGATGAACCGCGCCACGCAACTCGCTGGTGAGACCGGCGCCTCCTGCCTGGTCCTTGAAACGGCAAAAGATAACCTCCAAGCCCAGGCCCTCTACGAACAACTGGGCTACCAGCGCGACGAACTCTTCCACCGGTATTCCCTCCCCCTGTGACGCCACCGCGTGGCAGCGCCTTGCTCCTCTACTTCCTTTACTTCCTCTACCTCCTTTACTAACGTCTCCGCCCATGCCTGCCCTCTCCCCTTCCCAATCCTCCTCCCCCGCCCCGCGCCGCGTGCTCGGCTTCCGCGACCTGGTGCTCTACTACATCGTCACCGGCATCAGTCTCCGCTGGATTTCCTTCGCCGCGTCAGCCGGGCCCTCCGTGCTGCTCATCTGGATAGGCGCCTGGCTCGTCTTTGCGCTGCCACTCATCATCTCCGTCCTGCAACTCTCCTCGCGCTACCCGCAGGAGGGCGGCCTGTATCTGTGGAGCAAAAAAGCCTTCGGCGAATTCGGCGGCTTCATGGCCGGCTGGACCTACTGGACCAGCAACCTCCCCTATTTCCCCACCGTGCTCTATTTCTCCGCAGGCAGCGCGTTATACCTGGGCGGAAGGCGTCTGGGCGAAGCCAGCTCAAATCCCGCATTCTTTGTCGGGTTCTCGCTCGCTGCCCTGCTGCTGATCACGGTGCTGAATGTGGTGGGCCTGAACGTAGCCAAATGGGTGAACAACCTGGGCGCCGCGGGAATGTGGGTGCCCATTCTGGTGCTGGTGGGCCTGGCCGCGATCGTGGGCCTGAAGTTCGGGTCCGCCACGCAATTCACCGCCGCTTCACTCGTCCCGGAAGCGGGCCTGAAGAACGCCATCTTCTGGAGCGCCATTGCGTTTGCCATCTGTGGCTGCGAGGCGGCTTCGTTTATGGGCGACGAAATCGAGAATCCGCGGCACAACGTGCCTCGCGCGCTCCTTACCGGCAGCCTGCTGAGCACGTTCGGCTACATCATCGGCACTGTAGCCATCCTGGTGATCCTGCCTCATCAAGCCGTGGACAGCCTCGAAGGCCTGGTGCAGGCCGTGGCGGAGGCGGCGGCACGTCTGCACCTGGGAGGCCTGCTGCCGGTCGTCGCCCTGCTCGTGCTGGTAAGCAACGTTGGCGCCGCGGGAGCGTATCTGGCGGCCTGCTCCCGCGTCCCGTTTGTTGCCGGCCTCGATCGCTATCTACCCGAGGCGTTCGCGCGGCTGCATCCGCGCTGGGCCACGCCCTACGTCTCGCTCTGGACGCAATTCGCCGCCGCGGCGGTCTTCGTCTTCCTGGGCCAGGCAGGCACCAGCGTGAAAGGCGCGTACGACGTGCTGGTGAGCATGACCGTGATCACTACTTTCATCCCCTACCTCTTCCTTTTCGCCGCGATGGTGCGGCTGGCAGGACGCACGGACGACCGCGACGATCCCGCCATGTTTCGCCTGCCCATCGGCCCGCGAATGACCGCCGCTTTCGCCGTGGTGGGCTTCACCACCACGCTGGCGTGCATCGTACTCTCCGTGATTCCTCCGCCCGACGAGCCGAATAAGCCGCTGGCCGTGCTGAAAATCGTTGGCCTGACGGTGCTGCTGCTCGGGGCCGGCCTCGCCGTCTACCGAAAGAGCGCCCGCCGCGCGCATCAGCAGTAACCACCATCACACCAGCAGAGCAGCCCGAAGGGCTTTCCGAAGACCGCGCGGGCCGTTGCATACACGAAACTCCGGAGCGCCATCCGTTCCGTTTGCTGATAGGATGTTTGGGCTGCTCGGCGTTCCGCTGTCCGTGCCCCAGCACGCCGCGCACAGCCGCCCGCGGGGCCGTGCGCCCCGAAGTAACGGAGACACTCAAAGCGATGACGCTCGAAAGACTGCGCAGGAGCGACCGCATCTCCATTTCCATCCCCGTGGAGATTTTTGGCGCGGACTTTACCGGCGAGCATTTTGTGGAGCAGTGCCGCACCGTCGTGGTGAGCCGGCACGGCGCCACGGTGATCGTTTCCCGCAAGCTCGCGGCAGACCTCGAACTGATCCTCAAGCGCCCCGGCACGAAGAAGGAAGCCCTGGTCCGCGTAATCGGCCAGATCGGCGGCCAGCACGAAGGCTACGTCTACGGCCTTGCGCTCATGGACGTCACCGTCAACCTCTGGAACATTTATTTTCCCGACCTGGTGGATTCGCAGAGCGCCGTGGGCCGCGCCCTTCTCGAATGTTCACGCTGCAAGAACCGTGAAATTGTCTACATGAACGAGGTGGAGGCGGAGGTCTACGAAGCCAACATGGCGCTGCAGCGCACCTGCGGCGCGTGCGGCCATTCTTCCGTCTGGAAAAGTGTTCCCGCCGAGCTGGCCGACGATCATCCCGTGCCCGTGCCGTCCGTGGCCAAAGAAGCGGGCGCGGACGCGGGCAACCCCACGGATGCGCCCGCCACGCCGCCGGAACTTCCTCCGTTCGTCGTCAGCCGCAGAAAAGACCTGCGCATCAAGTCCAACATGCCCGCCTGCATTCGGCAGCCGGGTTTTGATGAAGAAGTCGTCGCCTGCGACGACGTCTCCCGCGGCGGCCTCGCCTTCCGCAGCCCCAAACGATACTTCCTCGGCTCGCGCATCGAGGTAGCCATCCCCTACGCCGCCGGCGCCGCTAACATCTTCATTCCTGCCCGCATCGTGTTCACGCAGGAAATGGCCAAAGAAGGGCTCTACAAGTACGGCGTCTCCTACCTGAAGAAGTAGTCCAGTAGCACAGGCACTTCTGCCTGTGCGCCCTTCCGCAGCAAAGCAGCATCGGCAACGATGGGGCTACTCTGTCACTTCAAGCAGGAGGGACTTGCGGCGGGCGGCGCGGCTCGATAGTCTTGCTGTAGCAGGCTGGAGTGGCGGAACTGGCAGACGCACGGGACTCAAAATCCCGCGGCACTTAGTGCCATGAGGGTTCGACCCCCTCCTCCAGCACCATTTTCAAACGCCATGAGAGAAGTGCTGGTTCATCAGTTTCTCGTTTTTCGGCTTCCGTTATCCCACCAGCTTCCGCGCCGCCAGCCCAAACATCAGCCGCGCCGTCCCCGTCATCAGCAAATTCACTCCCACCAGGATGCCGATCGCCCACACGGAGCTCGACGGCCAGTGGAACCAGATCATCCCGCCCAACAGCAGCGTGATCACCCCGTTGAACAGCATCCATCCCGACGCTCCCTCCGCCCTCATCCGGAAATACGCCACCACCTCCAGCACTCCCTCGGCCAGGATCACGCCTCCCAGCAGCAGCGTAAGAGAATTTACGGCCAGCGCCGGATGCATCAAGAAGTAGACTCCGCAGGCCGCGTACGCAACCCCGATCAGCCCCTGGAAAATCACCTGTTTCGCGCTGACCCCTTTGTACGACGCTACCAGGTGCGCGATGCCCCCGAAGATCAGCAGCCACCCGACCAGCAGCGCGATTCCCAGTCCGGCCACAGTCGGCTCAACAATCGAGAAAATACCCAACAGGATAAACAGCACCGCCGCCGC
>DATFZR010000514.1:0-3428 GCA_035314265.1 Candidatus Acidiferrales bacterium | reverse complement strand
GCTCTATCCCACCGAGGCCATCGTGGCCCTCGCAGAAAAGCTCGCGCAAATCACGCCGGGCGCGCTGCAGAAGAGTTTCTTCACCAGTTCCGGCACGGAAGCCAACGAAGCCGCCATCCTGCTGGCGCGCATGGCCACCGGCAGCTACGACGTGGTGGCGCTGCGCCACGCCTACTCCGGCAGTTCGCAATTGGCCAAAGCCGTCACTGCGCACGCGCCGTATCGCAAGGCCGGCATCGTAAGCATCGGCATCGCCCACGCCATCAATCCCTACTGCTACCGCTGCCCGCTGGGCCTCACCTATCCGAGCTGCGAGGTGGCCTGCGCAAAAGACGTGGAAAACCTGATCCAGACGGCCACCAGCGGCGCTCCCGCGGCCTTTATTGCCGAGCCCATCCAAGGCGTAGGCGGCTTTATCACGCCGCCGCCGGAATACTTCAAGATCGTCTTCAAAATCGTTAAGAAGTACGGAGCCCTGTTCATCTCCGACGAGGTCCAGACCGGCTTCGGCCGCCTCGGCAAGCACTGGTTCGGCATCGAGCAGTGGGAAGTGGTGCCGGACATGATCACCTGCGCGAAGGGCATGGCCAACGGCGCGCCTGTGGGCGCCACCATCACCACGGCGGAACTGGCGAATTCCTTTCAGGGGCTCACGATCTCGACCTTCGGCGGCAATCCGGTCACCTCCGTGGCCGCTCGCGCCACCATCCAGGTGATTGAAGAAGAAAACCTGCTCGAAAACGCGGCCGTGGTGGGCGCCTATTTCCGCGCCGGGCTCGAGGAGTTGAAGCAAAAGCACCCACTGATCGGCGACGTGCGCGGCATGGGCCTAATGCAAGCCCTCGAGCTCGTCAAGGACCGCGCGACCAAGGAGCCGGCGCCACAAGAAACCGTCGCGGTAATGGAACGCGCGCGCGAAAACGGCTTGCTGATCGGCAAAGGCGGCCTCTGCGGCAACGTCATCCGCCTCGCGCCCATGCTGAACATCGCCAAGGCAGACGTGGACGAAGCCATCCGCATCCTCGACCGCTCTTTCTCGGAGGTGCGCCTGTGATCCGCCGCCCGGCACGCCCGGCGCAAACGCTGCTGGCCGGCGTGGCCACGTGGCTGCTGCTCTCCGCGGCCGTCCCTTTGCCCGTGCGTGCAGACGACAAGACCCTCTGGGCGCCCGTCCCCAACGTTCTCTTCACCATTGACAGCAAACCGGCCAAGCTCTGGACGATCTATCACGCCAGCAAGGACAAGAAAGAGCACCGGCTGCTTCTCCAGATCGGCGCACGCTATCTGATGATCGACACGCAGCTCCGCATGATCGTGGAATACGATTCCGCGGCTTTCTCGAAGAAGGGCACGGACTGCGAAATGCCCCGCGACGCCAAAGGCCTAAAAGCTCTTCCCTCCGAAGACTGGGTCCTGCGCGATACCGGAACATCCTATCTAGTTCACGCCAAGCTGAAGGACGAAGGCCGCCTGCTGGAAATTCAGCTGCCGAAGATGCCCGACTTTCGCAACGTTCTGTGGTGATCCCGCCCGGGTAGCCACGGTCAGTGCTTTTCTGACCGTGGGTTCGAACCCTCAAGGTTAGCGCGGACTGGTCGGACGGGCGGACTGGTCGGACGGGTCCCGAGGGTTTTCTTCCGCCCCCCGAAGGACTAGAATGCGGGCAAGCAACGCAGAGCGGGAGGATTTATGCACGCCGATCGAGTGGAAGTCTCCTGGGACGACAAGAAATCCAACTGGCTCGTTCGCATCATCAACGGCGAAGAAGTAATCCGGCGCCATTGCGATCTGCGGAAAGACGCGGACGAGCAGTCGTTGAAGACAGCGGCTCAGAAAACGCTGGCAGACGAAGGCTACGAACCGGCCGCCTCCGGCATCAACATCAAGAAGTAAGGGCGGGGCCGGCTCACGCCTTTCTTCGCCGCTGTGGGGGCGGACCCGGGTGTCCGTCCTCTTCTGCCGGTCTTAAATCAATGCCGCAGCACCGAGTACACCCACGGAATCCCCACCAGCCCCGGCGCGACGCGCACTTCCACCGCGTCGCCGGCGTGGAAGCGTGAGAAGTCGTCCTCATCCACCGGCAAACGCTCCACGCGGTTGCCGGGCCGCCACGATTGCACGATCAGCCGGTGCGGCCGCACGAGGCCAGGCATGGTGAACTTCGACACCACGTGCGTCACCGCAATGGCCGGTGACGCCGTGTCGAAACGCCCGTTGACGAACAGAAGCACGCTCAGCATCCACGGCAGCGGCAGCAACCCGCGAAACACTCGCCGCAGCGACTCGAGCGGCTGCCCGCGGCGCGCCCGCAGGTCCAGAACGATAGCCACCCCAAACGCAATCGCCGACACAATGCCCAGGAACACCAGCATCCCGTCCAACTCGATCGGTGGATAGTCGCGCACGGCGGGCAAGAACGCGATCGTCCCCAAGAGGAAAATCGCGGTCAGGTACAGCAGCCGCCGCCGGAAGACGAGCGCCGCGAGAGGTTCGGTGAGGCCGCACAGGTCGCAGGGTTCCGAAGGATTTTCCGCGCCGCAGTTCAGGCAGTATCGAATCACGTCGGCGAGCCTCAGGAGGCCGCGGGCAGCAGCTCGGAAACCAGCTCGGGCACTTCGATGCGCACCACGGTGCCCGCGCCCAGCCGGCTGGAAATCTCGAAACGGAAATCATCGCCGTACAACAGCTTCAACCGCGCCTGCACGTTGGACATTCCAATCCCCTCTTCATGGACGCGGGCCAGGCGCGCCTCCGTCATTCCCTGCCCGTTATCTTCAATCTCAATGCGCAGGCGCCCTTCGTCCAGCACCGTGCGGATCACAATCACGCCGCCTTCCAGTTTCGGCGCCAGGCCGTGTTTGATGGCATTCTCCACAATCGGTTGCAGCAGCATGGACGGCACAAACACGTCCAGCGAGTTCTCGTCAATCTCCTTCGCGATCTCCAGTTTGTCGCGCCCGGAGCGCGCCACCTCGATATCCAGATAGTCGTCCACGAAGTGCAGTTCCTCCCGCAAAGGCACAAAGTTCTCCTGCTGCCTTAATAGACGCCGGAGGATGTTGGAAAGTTTGAGGACCACCTCGCGCGACATGTCCGGGTCCGTGCGCACCAGCGCGGAGACGGTATTGAGCGTGTTGAACAGGAAGTGGGGATTGATCTGGTTGGAGAGCGCGTCCATGCGCGCGCGCAGCAGCATGCGCTGGTGCTCCTCCAGGTTGGCTTCCACCCGGATGGTGTTCCAGATTTTGATGGGGGCGGCCACCGCGATCATGGACGCGAACACCTGCGCCGCCATGGCCCAGTGTTTTTCCGCCGCGATGTAGAACAGCCATTTCCCATGCATCGCGGCGCCCAGCGCCAGTTGCCCCAGCTCCAGCGCGGTGATGCCCGCCAGCGCCAGCATCTCCCAGTGCCTCTCGAGTTCCCTG